>NZ_JBFUJG010000040.1:0-43384 GCF_056401495.1 Mucilaginibacter sp. P4_E8 | reverse complement strand
CGGGTAAGGGGGGCATACTGTCCTTAAATTTATTTTCAAAACCAATCATTACATTAAGGTGAAAGTATGTAACCAATGGATAGTTGGCGTTTCGTAAATTTGTAAAAAATGTCAGCGAAAAATGATTGTAAAACAACCCGCTGTAAAAATTTAACAAAATGGAAGAAAATAAAAAAGTATCCCCTAACATACAAAAAATAACTTTTGGTAATGGGTGTTTTTGGTGTACCGAAGCCATATTTCAGTCACTTAAAGGTGTAATATCAGTAACATCCGGCTATATGGGTGGTAAAGTAGTAAATCCAACCTATGAGCAGGTATGTACCGGCGCTACCGGCTATGCCGAGGTAATTGACCTCGAGTACGATGCTGATGTACTATCATTTGATGAATTGCTGCTGGTGTTTTTCAGAACGCATAACCCCACTACATTAAACCGCCAGGGTAATGATGTAGGTACGCAATATCGTTCGGCTATATTTTATACTACTGACGAACAAAAACAGGCATCAATAGCTATGATCAAAAGGTTGACCGACGAAAAGGTTTTTGACAGCCCCATAGTTACCGAAGTTACCCCCGCCAGCACGTTTTACAAGGCCGAGCAATATCATCAGAATTATTTTAATGATAACCCTAATAAGTCGTACTGCGCATTTGTTATCCAGCCAAAACTGAATAAATTTGCCAAGGAGTTTGCGGATAAAATTAAGCCGGAACTGCTGTAATTACGCTTGCCTGGAAACTGCCAGGCAAAATATATATCTGTACATGAAAAAAATCTGCCCGTTCTTTTTATCTGTTATCCTGTTTTTAAACGCCTGTTCACCGGCAAAAAAAGTGGCAACAACCACTGCCGCTAATACAAACTCCCCGGTAAATTCAACCGGAAATACTTCTATCACCAATGATGGCAAGGTATGGGCCTCACTATGGCAGCAAAGGGCCGCGGAGTATAAGGCTTTATGTTTTCAGGCTTATAATATTGCCAGGCAGCGGGTTGACGAAGGCGTAAAACGTACAAGTACCAAGCCATTGGCCATTGTTACCGATATTGACGAAACACTGCTTGATAACAGTCCGTACGATGCTAAACGTGGATTGCAGAATTTAGATTACAGTGATGAAACCTGGAAACAGTGGACCGATAAGGCCGCAGCCGATACGGTACCTGGAGCTATCGCGTTTTTTAAATACGCGGCATCAAAAGGGGTAACCATTTTTTATATTACCAACCGTAATGAAAATGAGCGCACGGCAACGCTTTATAACCTGCAGCGATATAACTTACCCAATTCCGATGATGAGCACTTGTTTCTTAAACAAGGCACATCAAGCAAGGAAGGCCGCAGACAAGATGTATTAAAAACGCACGATATCCTGTTGCTTTGTGGCGATAACCTGCCCGACTTTGACGTGTTGTATGACAATCATCCATCCGAAGAAAACCGTATAGCAACAACACAAAAGTTGCAAAAGGAATTTGGAAGCAGGTATATTGTAATACCCAATCCGTCATACGGCGATTTTGAAGGTGCTTTGTTCCAGTTTAATTACAAGCTTAACGCGGCACAAAAAGACTCTGTTATCCGGGCTAAAATAAAAGCTGATAAATAGCAGGTTATTGGATTTTTGTAAAGATAGCTTATATTTATCTATTGAAATTTGAGCTTGTAACTACGGGTTTGACCATTCAATTGACCTTTTAAACTGTCTAAAAAACAGTAAAAATGTTGAGACGATGTCAAATATTGCAGCAAAATGCGTGTAAGACATAAATAAATTGCAAATTTGTGGTCTGCATAAATTCAGTTAACCCCCTGTTTAACTATGAGCGAAAAGACAATATTGGTTTGGTTTAGAAATGACTTGCGGATACACGATAACGAAATTTTGTTAGAGGCTGTTCGCAAGGCTGATAAAGTATTGCCGGTATATTGTTTTGATCCTTATTATTTTCAGCGCACCGCATCGGGTATTTCAAAAACGGGTAGCTTCAGGGCACGGTTCCTTTTAGAGGCAGTAGCCGATCTGCGTAAGAACCTGCAGGGCTACGGTGCCGAACTAATCATCAGGACCGGGAACCCTGCCGAGATACTACCGCAGCTTGCAGAACAATACCAGGTAAACGAAGTATACCATCACCGCGAGGTGGCTTATGAAGAAACAGAGATATCTGAACAGGTAGAAACCGCTTTATGGAAACTGAGGCTTAACCTCAAACATTTTATTGGTCATACGCTGTATCATAAAGAGGATCTTCCCTTCCCGATCAAGGACATCCCGGATAGTTTTGCCGTATTTAAAAAGAAGGTGGAGCGCGACAGCAATGTACGCCCTTGTGTACCTACTCCCGAGCATATTGTTACCCCCGAAATTACGGATGCAGGCGAGTTGCCTACTTTATCGCAATTAGGTTTGGATGGGATTGTTGACGACCCTCGGGCTACCAACTATTTTCAGGGTGGCGAAACCGCTGCTTTGGTTCAGCTGCACAAATATTTTTCACAAGGCGATGTGGCCGTTAAATCGAAAAGCTCCCGCAACAGCGGTAGCAATAATTCATCAAAATTATCGCCCTGGTTAGCGGTGGGCTGTATATCGCCCAGGCAGGTATACTGGGAAATATTTAAACACAACCAGGATGGCAACAATCCCAATGCAAGTTTGTTAAAACTGGAACTGTTGTGGCGTGATTATTTCAGGTTCATGTTTAAAAAGCACGGGCAAAAATTCATTAAAGCCAAAACTGCCGAAGATGAAGCACCTGTGCTGGCCGTAAATGAGCTTGATTTTAATAAATGGGCACATGGCGAAACCGGCGTTCCGTTTATTGATGCCTGTATGCATGAACTTAACGCTACCGGGTATATATGCAACCAATGCAGGCAAATAGTAGCCACCTACCTGGTACATGACCTTAAAGCCGACTGGACCCGCGGCGCAGCCTATTTTGAAGAAAAGCTGATAGATTACTCACCGGCCAGCAACTGGGGCAACTGGGCCTTTATAGCCGGCGTAAACGATGCCAAAGAAAGTAAATATGCCATAGCCGCCATGCAACCAAAAGACATGGTAAGCGACTTTGTGACCACCTGGCAGCCTTCGCCCATAGATGAGGCCGGGGATCTGATGCATGTGTGAGGTGGTTAATAATAGCTCCTGCGAAATATCCATTTTTGGTAACAATTGAAATTGATAGTCATCCCGAATTTATTTCGGGATCCCACAAGCACGGTCAATAATATTCAAGATGGACAGTCTGCTGGCAACTACCTCCTGCGAAATATCCATTTTTGGTAACGATTGAAATTGGTAGTCATCCCGAATTTATTTCGGGATCCCACAAGCACGGTCGATAATATTAAAGATGGACAGCCTGCTGGCAACTACCCTGAGAGATCCTGAAACAAGTTCAGGATGACCCTAATCTTCCCCCACTGCTGGCACACGCGTGTCGCGTGTTCATCTAACAAGCTGAAAATGTTTAGGTTCCTGAATTTTTCTAATAATAAAGAAATGGGTTAATAATGATTTATTGTAAATGATAAGGACACACGTGTACGCGTACTTCGGCAAGGGGCAATACTTACTTTCCTATCTCAACCGTAATTTATTAATTAACCCACATAAAAGAGCAATTACTATAGCAATAAAAAGATCGAATAACAAAGAATAAACCAATAAGCCATGGGTTGCCGCTTGTCCATATTCGCCTTTAAAAACAGCTGATTGATAAAATATTTGCGGGTAGCCCATTTGAGTTACATAGCTTCCATTGTAATGGATTGAAAAAGTTACAAAACAGAAGAAAACTATTACAAAACTCCATATAATTACTTTCATAGTAAGATGATGATGCTGTCATACTATTTTTTATACTTGATGCCATAAATGGTCTTGTAGAACTCTGGTATGTCTTTTACAATATCGTCTCGTCTTTCACAAATAATGTTAGCCTTGCCATTTAAAGATCGGTTGGGAAACTTTTTATTGACGGTGAAATAACCATAGGATTT
Source organism: Mucilaginibacter sp. P4_E8 (assembly GCF_056401495.1). Classification (NCBI taxonomy): domain Bacteria; kingdom Pseudomonadati; phylum Bacteroidota; class Sphingobacteriia; order Sphingobacteriales; family Sphingobacteriaceae; genus Mucilaginibacter; species Mucilaginibacter sp. P4_E8. The sequence goes on along the minus strand of NZ_JBFUJG010000040.1, from coordinate 39,365 downwards.
CCCGTTTCTATCTAATATTATTGGTGGATATTTGGCTTTTTCATTAAAGGGGGAGTAATTACTCGTCTTGCTTCCATATTTACCATCGGGGTTCCATATAGAATTGGCATTATGTATAGTGCCGAATGCGCTATAAGAACTCCATACCGAATTTAAATCGTCGGTATCGCAGGTTATACAACCTAAAAACTGATCGTGATTTTTACCGCCGTAAATTTTTAACTGGGCTTTTACGTTAAGTGAAGTAAAAACAATTAAGAATAATAATATTGAAAATGGTTTCATATAATTAAATTTATGGGCATTTAGTTCCGACAGAGGCGCCTTTTGTAACGTCTCGTTCCTGATCATTGTAATTAGCAAATATTGTGCTATTATCCTGCACAATTCCTGCTTTAGCCAAAGCCAAGGCCCTTTCGGGAGGAAAATTAGGATTGTACGCAAGTATAGCATCTTTGAGGCCGGTTATAAAATATTCTGCCATTGTTAAATGATCTTTACCCACAACTTTCGTTTCATAAGCTGGGTCTAAATAGTAATCATATTTATCTGCAATAACCACTTGTGAGAAATTTGGTCTTTCTACCACGTTTACCATAGGGTATTTGGCAGCAAATGCAGCACTAGTCAATGTAGTGTGTTCCGAGTTCAAAAACGCATGTATTGCCTCATGGTACAAAGTGACTAACCTATATTCATTTGATGAGTTGGCTAATACCGCAGGATTAATATATATCTTATTAGTAAGAAACCCATTGTCATTGTCAAATACCGTGTGACCATCTTCTTGTTTATTTGCCGCGAAATAAGCCGCGTCACCTTCAAGAAATATCATATTATTTCCGTCTTTGGAATCAAATGCCTGATAAATTAGCTGAGCAATATTAGTATTAAGATTTGGCAAAGCAGCAACCAATGCCTTAGCACAGGGATATTTTGAGCTTAGACTATCTATAATATCCATATGTGGTACAGGCACCTCAACCGTACAAGGATCAGTTGGCGGCGGCGGAAACCCATCCCCCGGATATGGATCTGGTGGCACATTGTTTACAACCAGATTACCGCCTGAATGTATAATTGGAGGCGCCCCATTGCATGGCGGTGGCGGTGTTGGTGAAGATGCACTACCGCTTCCGCTTCCACCAGTTCCGCCACCACTTCCTTCGCCTCCACTGCTGCTGCCGGGGCCGCCATCACCGTTGCTACCTGTACCCCCATCACCGCCTGAACAGGAGGTAAAAAGATAGATCATTACATCACCCGATGGACTGGATAACCAATAATCCCAGCATTCAACATACATCGGTTTCAGCTTTGAATTGCCCGTGCTTTGCACCTTAATACCTGAGCCACTTTGGCTTCCGGATGAAACAATATGACCGTCCTTATAACGCCAGCCGCCAACATATTTGCCTTTGGGGGTAAAATAAAGTACCAGGCCGCTGTAGTTGGCATCCCGCTTATTATACTTATTGCGGTCAAGCTTACTTAAATCGTTCTTAAGATACGCCGAATCAGCAATCAGCGTCATCACATAAGCATCATAGCCACTGCCGTTGTTCAGCAATATAAACGAGCTGCGGCTATAAGCCTGGTTGCTGCTCCAACCGGTAGTCTTATTTTTTATGGATGGATTGAATTTTGATGAAGGGTCAATGGGTATTTCAATTACCGGCTTATTAAAACGCGTATAACTGGCATTATGCTGCCAGTCGGGCTTTATAAGCTGACTTAAATCACTGTTGGTTGTTGTAGCCTGGGTATTTTGCTTATTACTATTTACAGGGAAGGTACTTTCGTACCAGCTTTTAGCTTGAATAACCGCTGGGTCGGTAATAGTGGTTTGCTGTTCTGCATGGTTATCTTTTTTACAGCTTTCAATAATAAGCGCTGATAACGCAATAACAACAAGTAATACGTATAATTTATTTAAAATAGGCTTGGGTTTAAGTTTTTTCATATGGTTTAAGGTTGTATTGTGTTAAAAATAAATATTATTTATTAATTTAAAACAATAGTTATAAAATAAATTGCAATACAACTCAACTTATTTTATCCAGCCCATTTTGCTTGTGGTCGGTGTTATCACCATAGGTGTTCGGAAGATTGTAATTGTAGTATATATTCCCTCCCTTGGGAGGGGTGCCGTGGATTGTGAAATGGCAGGGAGGGGTTTATACGTGCGATTAAACCTGTAATGTTCAATAAACCCCTACCTCCCCCTTCCCCAAGGAAGGAATCGCACTAGGCCCAAGCTTTCTTTTTATTTCTTCCGAACACCTATAGTGTTATCACCGCACCACTTTGTTCACATTATATGGCATGTGCTTTTATTTAGCTCAATGTTAGTAATAGTGCAGTGATAATACTAACCCAAGGCCTAATTCTTTCATCCTTATAAAAAACAAACCGAACGGTATTTTTTAAATTTTCCCAAAAAACAAAGGAGCCAGATCTTTGAAATAAAACAAGCACTTTAAGCCCCAAAACTGTCAGAAACCCGCTGATAATGATTGTAAAATGCCAAAAGGCGCATCTTTTTGCTAATTATAAATAGTTAAATAAGCCCAAAACAAGCGTAAAATATGCTGAAAACTGCACCTTAACGCCACTTAATGCACTAAAACTGCACGTTAACACTTACTTAGCATAAACCCCGCGTAATGGGCATGAATTTTAGCAGCCTGGAAACTTTCCACAATTTTTCTGTCCACCCCATTAAACCATTTTCAAAATTAAAACTCCATTTAATAACACTTTTGCCCGATATGCCACAAATATTGGACAGATGTAAATTTCTTTACAATTAATTATGAAGTATATAAGCCTATATGCTTACTTTTGTACCGTTTTAAAGATCAGTTTCTCATGGATCGTCTCAATTATATAAATAGCGGCAACGCAGACTACATTAATACCCTATACGACAGCTACAAAGAAAATCCCGAATCTGTGGATTTTGGATGGCAAAAGTTTTTTGAAGGCTTTGATTTTGGCAAGGATACGCAAGCATCTGCTGCGGTCGCGCCAAGTGCGGGCGACAAAACGCCTGATCACTTTTTAAAGGAGATCAACGTATTGAACATGATCTATGGCTACCGTTCACGCGGCCACCTTTTTGCCAAGACCAACCCCGTACGCGAACGCCGTCACTATTATCCCGGTAAAGAACTGGAAACCTTTGGCCTGAGCGAGGCCGATATGGATACCGTTTTTAACGCCGGTGTTGAAGTAGGGCTGGGTGCTGCCACCCTGCGCGATATTCGCCAGCTGCTGGAAGATACTTATTGCCAGGCCATTGGTGCCGAGTACAGGTACATCCGTAACCCTATAAAGATCAAGTGGTTTGAGGAAAGGATGGAAAGCCGCCGCAACACGCCTTCATTTACCATCGACGAGAAAAAGCTGATGCTGAACAAGCTCAACGAAGCGGTAACTTTCGAAAACTTTTTAGGTACCAAGTTCCTGGGCCAAAAACGTTTCTCGCTGGAGGGGGCCGAAGCGCTGATCCCATCACTTGACTCTGTTATTAAAACAGGTGCCGACCTGGGTATCGAAGAGTTCATCATTGGTATGGCTCACCGCGGCAGGTTAAACGTGCTCACCAACATCATGGAGAAAACCTATAAAGAGGTATTCTCTGAGTTTGAAGGTAAAAACTTTGATTCTGAATCACCGTTTGGTGGTGATGTTAAATATCACTTAGGTTTTTCAACCGATGTTATTACATCTAACGGAAAAAAAGTTCACCTGAGCCTTTGTCCCAACCCATCGCACCTGGAAGCGGTTGACCCGGTTGTGGAAGGTATCACCCGTTCAAAGATCGACTTTAAATACAATGGCGATCATTCCAAGATCGCTCCTATATTAATTCATGGCGATGCATCAGTTGCGGGCCAGGGAATTGTTTACGAAGTTTTACAAATGGAAAAACTGGATGGCTACCGCACAGGTGGTACCATTCACCTGGTTATTAATAACCAAATAGGTTTTACCACCAATTATAAAGATGCCCGTTCAAGTACTTATTGTACCGATGTGGCTAAAACAGTGCTTTCGCCGGTTTTTCACGTAAATGGCGATGATGTGGAAGCATTGGCCTTTGTGGTTAACCTGGCTATGGAATACCGCCAGGTGTTTAACGAAGATGTGTTTATTGACATTTTATGTTACCGCCGCTACGGTCATAATGAGGCCGATGAGCCAAAATTCACTCAGCCTTTATTATACAAAGCTATTGAAGCTCACCCTAATCCACTCAAGATCTATAACCAAAAATTGGTAGACGAAGGTAGTATTGATGCCAACCTGCTTAAATCGATGGAAAAAACTTTCCGTGATGAGCTGCAGCAAAAGCTTGATGAATCTAAATCTGAAGATAGGTTTACCGAAACCATTGCCATGTTTGAGGGCGCCTGGAGCGGTTTACATTTAGCCAGCCATAAAGAGCTTGTTTCGGCTGTTGATACATCAGTACCCAAGGAAGAAATACTTGAAATAGGTAATAAGTTAACTACTTTACCACCGAATAAAGAGTTCTTTAAAAAGATAGAGAAGCTGTTTGAAGACCGTAATATCATGGTGAACAAAACCCAGATTTTTGACTGGGCCATGGCCGAACTGCTGGCTTATGGCACCCTGTTAAAAGATGGTTACCCGGTAAGGTTAAGCGGCGAGGATGTTAAACGTGGTACTTTCTCTCATCGCCACGCGGTATTAACCCTGGTTGATTCAGAAGATGAATATACGCCGCTGGCTACTATTGATACCGAGGCTAAACTGAGCATATACAACTCCTTACTGTCTGAATATGGCGTGTTAGGTTTTGAATATGGTTATGCCTTAGCTAATCCTAATGCCTTAACAATATGGGAAGCTCAGTTTGGCGATTTCTTTAACGGAGCCCAGATCATAGTTGACCAATACATAGCCAGCGCCGAAACTAAATGGCAGCGTGGTAACGGATTGGTAATGCTGTTGCCGCATGGTTACGAAGGTCAGGGTCCGGAGCATTCATCAGCCCGCGTAGAGCGTTTTATGGAGCTTTGTGCCGATGATAATATCCAGGTGGCCAATTGTACAACCCCAGCCAACTTCTTCCATATACTACGCAGGCAAATGCACCGCGATTTCCGTAAGCCATTGATCATTTTTACACCAAAAAGCTTGCTTCGCAGTCCTAAATGTGTGTCGCCAATTGAAGATTTTACCAGTGGTAAGTTCCATGAACTTATTGACGATACCTATGTTGATGTTAAAAAGGTAAAACGCGTATTACTTTGTACCGGTAAGGTATATTATGACCTGCTGGAGAAACAACAGGCTGATAAGCGCAAGGATGTTGCTATTGTTCGTGTAGAACAATTATATCCTACACCTGTTACTCAAATACTGAAAATTAAAGCCAAATACGATAAAGCTACTGAGTTTGTCTGGGTACAGGAAGAACCGGAAAATATGGGTGCATGGCCTTATATATGCCGTAAATTCCACAATGATAAAATTTTGAGATTGAACGTGATCTCCAGAATAGAAGGCAGCAGTACCGCTACCGGCTTTGCAAAACAACACGCTGCACAGCAGGCATACATTGTTTCAAAAGCGTTTGAAGCGCCCGCAGGTAAGGTAGTAAAAGAGGTAATAAAAAAGACAACTAAAAAAATGGCTGATGCCGGTGCGGATTAAGTTCTGTTGCCGGTTGCGAGTTTCGGGGTGCGGGTGTTAAATCAGTAATTGTTTTACACGACCCCCGCAACAGGCAACTCGCAACTAAAAACCCGCAACTATAAAATATTAAATCTACAACACTAAAATATGAGTTTAGCGATCAAAGTTCCGCCGGTAGGCGAATCAATAACAGAAGTAACCCTATCGAGCTGGATAAAAAAAGATGGCGACCACGTAGAAATGGATGAGGTTATTGCCGAGTTAGAATCGGACAAGGCCACTTTTGAACTTACTGCCGAAAAAGCAGGTACCCTACAAACCGTTGCCAAAGAAGGTGATACTTTAGCTATTGGTGCTGTTGTTGCCAATATTGAAGAAGGCGCCGGCGCTGCTGCCCCCGCAAAGGAAAACGCACCTGCCGCACAACCACAGCCCGAAGTTGTTGCTAACGCACCTGCCCCGGCTCCTGTTGCCGCTGCAGCACCTACACCTGCAACTGGTGGTGGCTCATTAGAGATCAAAGTGCCTACCGTAGGCGAATCAATAACTGAAGTTACTTTATCGCGCTGGATCAAAAAGGATGGCGATGCTGTTGCAATGGACGAAGCCATTGCCGAACTGGAATCAGACAAGGCAACTTTTGAACTTACTGCCGAAAAAGCCGGAACATTAAAAACCTTAGCCAAAGAAGGCGATGTATTGCCAATTGGCGCTGTAGTTTGTACCATTGAAGGTACAGGTGCTGCAGCACCTGCAGTGCAGCCTATCGCGGTAACCCCGGCTGTTGTTAGTGCTGCTGATGAGTCGCCACGTGGCGGAGCTCCTACCACAGCCGCCGGTGCGGTAACTTATGCTTCTGGTACTCCATCACCTGCCGCTGCTAAAATACTGGCCGAAAAAGGTGTTGACCCTAAAGGTGTAAACGGAACCGGCGTTGATGGTCGTATTACTAAAGGCGATGCCCTGGGTGCACAAGCTCCCGCTGCTCAACCTGTTGCCGCTGCACAGCCCGCTGCTACACCTGTAGTTGCCGGCGAAAGAAGCGAGAAACGTGAAAAAATGACTTCGCTGCGTAAAACTGTTGCCAAACGTTTGGTAGCAGTTAAAAATGAAACGGCCATGCTTACCACCTTCAACGAGGTTGATATGCAGCCCATCATGGAATTGCGCGGTAAATACAAAGATAAGTTTAAAGAGAAACATGGTGTTGGCTTAGGCTTCATGTCGTTTTTTACCAAAGCAGTTACTGAGGCTTTAAAAGACTGGCCTGCTGTTGGTGCCCGCATTGAAGGCGAAGAAGTGGTATATAGTAATTTTGCTGATATCTCTATCGCCGTATCGGCTCCTAAAGGCTTGGTTGTTCCGGTGATCCGTAATGCTGATAGCATGAGCCTTGCCGAAATTGAAAAAGCGATTGTTGTATTAGCCGGTAAAGCCCGCGAAAATAAGCTGACCATCCCTGAAATGACAGGTGGTACTTTTACCATAACCAATGGTGGTGTGTTTGGTTCCATGATGTCAACCCCGATATTAAATTCGCCACAATCGGCTATATTAGGTATGCACAACATTATTGAACGCCCGGTTGCCGTAAACGGACAAGTGGTGATTCGCCCAATGATGTACCTGGCCTTATCCTACGATCACCGTATTATTGATGGCCGCGAGTCAGTTAGCTTCCTGGTACGTGTAAAACAATTACTGGAAGATCCTGCAAGGTTATTATTAGGAGTTTAATATTATAGTAATATTTAAAAGCCCGGCGCAAGCCGGGCTTTTTTTGTTTCTTATACAATCGTCATTGGTACAGAGCCATAGGTGTTTGGAAGAATAAATTTCAAAAAAAAATTGTCATTTCGATAGAGCTGGGTTGGCAAGAGCATGGGGGCGAAAGAGAAATCTTCTACGTAATGCAAAGCTTTAACTGCAAATCTCATAAGATTTCTCCTCGTACCTCGTTCGAAATGACAGTCCTTTTATTTCTTCCGAACACTTGTGCACTAAGACAACCGACCATAGGGAGTTCATTAGCGCAATATAAACAAACACAACATTAATAATCTATATGCTTTACAGAGCAAATAGAAAGGTTTAGAATTTGCATAATTGATTTGCTTGCATCATTACAGTCAATCCTGTAGATTAGCATTCAAATCAATCGATTGTTATCAAACAAAACATATATGCCACTACTCGAAAACACCTTTGTGCATCACGTACATTTCTGGCTTAAAAATAAGGCCGATAAAGACAAGCTTATTGAAGGTTTGAATACCCTGAAACCTATTGCTCACATTCGTGATATCCATATTGGCGTACCTGCCGATACCAACCGTGATGTGATAGACCGCTCATATGATGTATCATTATTACTGTTGTTTAGTACCCCAGAGGCACAGGCAGCCTACCAAATTGATCCTACCCATGTTATTTTTGCCGAAGAATATGCCAAACCGCTTTGCAGTAAGGTTGTGGTATCTGATAGCGTTAACGTATAAACAGCAATACATAAAACATATTCCCGGGCAGGGTGAGTATTTTAAAACACCCTGCCTTTTCTGTTGTTCCTCATAACATGAAGGTGTTACTTGCTGGTGCCAATGGTTATATAGGTACGCGTCTTATTCCGGTTTTGCTGGAGAAAGGCCATGATGTTATTTGCCTGGTACGCGATAAAAGGCGCTTTCATGAGCATAGCGAATTTAGTGAAAGGGTTACCCTGGTAACCGGCGATTTGCTCAGGGAATCAAGTATAGAGGCTTTTCCAACTGATGTTGATGCGGCTTATTACCTGGTGCACTCCATGTCACAGGCCCAGGATTTCGCGGCCCTCGAAGCGCTATCTGCTTATAACTTTGTCCATGCGCTTGATAAAACCAATTGCCGGCAAAGCATCTTTTTAAGCGGCATTATTAATTCCGAAAATCTATCCAGGCACCTCGAATCGCGCAAGCATGTAGAGGATGTGTTGAAGGAAGGCAAATCGGCCCTTACTGTTTTGCGTGCAGCTATTATCATAGGCTCTGGTAGTGCATCGTTCGAGATCATTCGTGACCTTACCGAAAAACTGCCCATCATGACGGTTCCCCGTTGGGTAAACACCCGTTGCCAGCCAATAGGCATACGCGATGTGCTGGGCTACCTGGAAAGCGTTATGCTAAACGAAAAAACCTTTGACCAAAACTTTGATATTGGCGGCCCTGATATTTTAACTTTTAAGGAAATGATGCTTACTTATGCCAAAGTACGCCATTTAAAAAGACGCATCTTTACCATTCCTTTCCTGTCGCCCAAAATATCATCTTACTGGCTTTATTTTGTTACTTCTGTTAACTACATACTGGCCCAAAGCCTGGTTAACAGCATGAAGAACGAAACCATTATGCATGATCATGCCATTGATAATGTTATACCCCGTAAATGCTTAACTTATGAGGAAGCTTTGAATTTGGCCTTTGTGAAAATTGAACAAAACTCCATAGTTTCCAGTTGGAAGGATGCGTTGAACATGGGCTATCTTAATTCTGAGTTTATGGATCAGATCAAGGTGCCTCAAAATGGTACGCTGGAGTATAAAGTTAAAATGCCATTTGAGCGCTGTAGCGACGAGGTCTTCACCAACTTTATGTCGATAGGCGGCAACCGTGGCTGGTATTACTGGGATTGGATCTGGAACATCCGTGGTTTTCTGGATAAGATTTTTGGCGGCGTGGGTTCAAGACGTGGCCGTACCAGCAGCGTCAATATTTCGCCGGGGGATGTAATTGATTTTTGGCGGGTGTTACTGGCCGATAAACAAGGTAAACGCCTGCTTCTGTATGCCGAAATGAAGCTGCCGGGCGAAGCCTGGCTGGAGTTTAAAATAATTGAGCGCAACGGGCAAAAAAACCTGAGCCAGGTAGCTACCTTTAGGCCTAACGGTTTATGGGGACGGCTGTACTGGTATGCCATGTGGCCGTTTCACTTATTTATTTTTAACGGGATGGCCCGTGAAATTGTAAATTATGGCGAAGAGGTATAATTGGTGCCGGGTTTTCGGGCCCGAAGTTCGGTGTGTATTGAAAAACGAGATCCTGCAACACAAACCAAGCAACATAAAATGAGCAAGAACATATTAATAACAGGTGGTTCGGGTTTGTTAGGCCGGCAGCTTACCAGGGCCTTATTGAATAAGGGCTATGTGGTAAGTCATTTAAGTCGTAAGCCAGGTAACGATCCTAATGTTAAAACCTATATATGGGATGTTAACAAAGGGATTATTGATGAGCATTGTATTGACGGGGCTGATATAATAGTACACCTGGCCGGTGCCGGCATAGCAGAAAAACACTGGACCGAAAATCGCAAAAAAGAACTCGTTGATAGCCGCACCAGATCAATTGGTTTGATATATGACCTGCTTAAAAAGAAGAAGCATCAGGTAACCTCGGTAGTATCCGCATCTGCTATTGGCTATTATAGTGATCGGGGTGATGAGCTGATGGCTGAAACCAGTGCGCCCAATAACGACTTTATGGCCCAATGCTGCATAGCATGGGAGGCAGCCGTTGATGAAGGCGAAAAACTTGGCCTGCGCGTAGTGAAATTTCGTACCGGTGTGGTGCTTGATAAAGAGGGGGGAGCTTTGCCTAAACTGGCCCTGCCCATAAAGCTGTATGTAGGCTCGCCCATTGGCAGCGGCAAACAATGGACCCCATGGATCCATTGGCTTGATGTGGTAGATATATACCTGTATGGTATTGAAAATACTGCGCTTAAAGGCATTTATAATATGGTTGCCCCTAATCCGGTTACCAACAAACAATTAACACAGGCGGTGGCTAAACAATTGCACAAACCGCTTTGGGCGCCAAATGTGCCCGCATTTATATTGAAACTTATTATGGGCGAAATGAGCACTATCGTATTGGGTAGTACCAAAGTATCGGCAAAAAAAATTCAGGACGCAGGCTACACCTTTAAATTTACAAACTTGCCTGCTGCCCTAAAGGAAATCTATGGATAATAAAATGCCTTTATCAATTTTCTGGTTTCGTCGGGATTTACGCTTAAATGATAACGCGGGGTTGTACCATGCCTTAAAAAGTGGAAACCCGGTGCTGCCCCTGTTTATTTTTGATAAAGAGATACTGGATAAGCTGGAAGATAAGGACGATGCCCGCGTAACCTTTATTTACCAGGCGATTGAACAGCTAAGTAAAGAACTGCAACAGCACGGCAGCAGTTTATTGGTGCTGTATGGTAAAGCCACACAAGCCTGGGACAACATCATTAAAGAGCATAACGTAGCCTCGGTTTATACTAATCATGATTATGAACCCTATGCTACCCAACGCGATGAGGCTGTAAAAGAAAAGTTAAACAAACACGGCATCGACTTTAAAACTTTTAAGGACCAGGTAATATTTGAAAAGGATGAGGTTGTTAAGGAGGATGGCAAACCTTACACGGTTTATACCCCTTATCAGCGTAAATGGTATAGTACGCTTAAACCTTTTTACTTTAAACCTTACCCTACCGAAAAATATTTAAAGAACCTGGCCAAAACAGAAGCTTTACCGTTGCCCGCTTTAAAGGAGATGGGATTTGAAAAAAGTAATATGCATTTCCCCGATCAGCAGTATCAGGATGTGATCAGTGATTATAAAGAAAAGCGGAATTTTCCCGCTGTTAAAGGCACATCACATATTGGGCTGCATTTACGCTTTGGCACCGTAAGCATCAGGGAGCTGGCCAGAACAGCACACGCTCACCACGAAAAAACCTGGTTGAATGAGCTGATATGGCGCGAGTTTTACATGATGATCCTGTATCATTTTCCGCATACAATGAACCACGCCTTTAGGCCCGGGTATGACCGGATTAAATGGGTAAACGATGAAAAGCAGTTTAAAGCCTGGTGTGATGGGCAAACGGGCTATCCAATTGTTGATGCCGGTATGCGTGAGTTAAATGCCACCGGCTTTATGCATAACCGGGTACGTATGATAGTAGCCAGTTTTTTAAGCAAGGATCTGCTGATTGACTGGCGCTGGGGCGAGCACTATTTTGCCCGTAAACTGCTTGATTATGAAATGGCCAGTAACGTAGGCGGCTGGCAATGGGCTGCAGGATCTGGTACCGATGCCGCCCCATACTTCCGCATATTTAACCCTGATGCGCAAACAAAAAAATTTGACCCTAACCTGCGGTATATAAAAAAATGGGTTCCGGAATATGCCGACTTTGGCCATTATCCGAAACCCATTATTGATCATGCTTTTGCTCGTGAGCGTTGTTTAAAAGCTTTTAAAGCTGCGTTGGCTAAAACGCGTTAAAAACAAATTTATTATATACATACCCCGAAGGAGGAGTTTGATTATCAGAGTAATAATAGTCATGATGAGCTGCATTATAAAACTCATAAATCTTTTTTGGTATGACGGGAGATGGAGGTGTATAACCAAGTATACTTTCTAATTGATAGCCATCAGGAAACATATTAACCACTGTTGTATAATAATGCGATCCTCTCTTAGGATCCACAAACCTATAGACAGCTGTCTGATAAGGGGTACTTTTTGAATTATACAATTTACACATAATCTTCTCATAAGTATATCCTATTAGACCGCCGCCCAGTTCGTTATAGTTATTTGTATAAAAGTGTATCCCTCCCGCAGCATTATAATATTGATAAATATTATAATAATAATCCAGAGTTTGAGCTTTTACGGAACGCGTCATCCCGAATAATAAAATAAAAGCAATAAGCAATAGGTGTTTTTTCATAGTGATTTTCTTTCAAAGATAGTATTTATTTATAATATTATATTAAATAAATACTATCTTTTATTAATATTAGTCACCATGTTATAATAAATTATGGGCTCGTAACTGTTGATACTGTAAAATCAAAATGTAAGCAAACATCCGCACCGATACTAAGACCACCGGTGTTGCTAGCATTACCACTCTTGCCATAGGCTAATCTTGATGGAATAAACATGGATACCACCGCACCTGCCGTTTGTCCTTTTAATGCCTCCTGCACACCTGCCACAAGATCTGTAAGCAGGGAAAATGAGCTTGTTGCGCCCGAATTGTCAGTTGCTGTGCTGCCAAACACAAGATCATTTAAGAATTTGCCTGTATAAACAGCTGTGAAGGCAGATTCATATTCAAGAACATCTCCTGTACCCGAACCGGGAGTTGTAACTTTATAATATAAACCTCGGCCACGACCTGACGTAACATGTGTAAATCCCGACATGCTATTTCTTTTCATATAATCATTGATCAGATAATCATCATAGGCATCAACACTTGAAACTACATTCACATAATAATCAAGGCACTGGTTACCTGCAATATGGCTGTTTGCATTACTTGAACTACCTGATCCGGTACCGTTAACACCATAAGCCAGGCGCGATGGAATAAGTATTCTTGCTCTTGTACCCCTATATTTAATAAGATCATGTAAGGCCGATTGTAAACCTTTTGGCAAACCGCCAGCAGACACATGCCCTAATAAACCATCAAAATGGTTGCTATTAATCGTATCTACAGATGTATACTTACCATCAAATGATTTCAGTGTAAATACAAACGCCACACTATCTGAGTAATCCAGGGGAGTTACGCCGGCAGTTGAGCCTTGCGCAAGTATCTGGTAATATATACCGCTGGTATCGCCATTGGTAGTATCGCTTTTCATGCCGGTAAGCCCGTTGGCACTTATATAATTTTGTATCTGGATCTTGTCGTACTGTTTAATGTCCGGATCGTTTTGGGTTTTGCGGCAGGATATTAAACCTATTGAGGTAATTAATAAAAGCGTAAAAATTGTTTGTTTCATTTAAGTTATTTGATTTTTTAACGGTTAAATGGAGCTCGCATATTGCTCGGTTCATTTAAGTTATTTGTTTTGTAACGGCTAAATGGATTTTAATTGACCATTTTACCTGTATCTCTTTATTATTTACCCGGTTATTAGTTAATCACATTATACAGTTGTATGTGAAAATCCATCACTGAATTTGCCGGCAAATGTATGGAATCCTGTGCAAAAGGCCCATAAGCATAACGCGATGGTACAAGCAACCTTATTTTACCATTCTTTTTAATCAGGGGTATTCCCAACTGCCAACCCCTTATTACACTACCTAACGGGAATGAGGGATGAAAATCATTGGTTTGCGCAACCACAACCCCTGTAGTTAATATCTGCGCTGTATATCCTACTGTAACCTGGGTTGAATTGGTGAACAGATCATTACCTGTCCCTTCTTCGCCCGGGTTAATAATATAAAAAACTCCCGAAGTATCGATGCGTTTAGCACCCAAACCGGGATGACTTGTTAAATAGTCGCTGATTATCTTATCATCAATAACGGCTTGCGCCCTGTATTGAATCATAGGATCAACCGTTTTCTTACAAGCACTAAAACCAGCGATTAAAACCAATAAAATTAACAGTGTCCTGTTCATTTTTTCAAAAGGCAAATTTATTCTTTTATAATAGAAAAACGGCAGCTTAACATTTTTTAACAATTAATAAAAACATAAGCCTGCCATTGCCCTATACTTAGGGACTAATTTTCTGAATAAAACGTTCAATTTAAAGTAAAAGTGTGGTGAAAATTCATTGAGTCATTGGTTTCACATCAGTAAGTCATTGATATATTACCACGAATTAAATGACACGCAGCAAATGACTCAATGACACATAGTTAATGACAAATAGCTAAGGTTTATAATTCAGGGTAAGCTTATTTATCTTTTTAAGCATTTCGGTCAGGTACTCCTTGTCGGCTTCACTGATGTGGGCGTCAAGGTAATTGTTAAACTGCTTTACCACTGCACGGGCCAGGTGTCGTTTTTCTTTACCTAACTCAGTCAGGTAAATTTTAACCGAACGCTTATCACCCTGGTTAGATTCACGGTATATTAACCCGGTTTTTTCCAGCTGACTAAGCATACGCGATAAACTGGTTGATTTAAGCCCCAATAAAGCAGCTGCCTGCGAAACCGTAGTACCTTCCTTTTCGTCGATATTAATAAGCAAATAACCAATTGACTGTGTAATACCAAACTCAGTAACCAACTGGTTATATCTGTTGGCTACGGTTTGCCATACTATTTTCAAAAAATAATCAATGGTTTCCTGGTGTTTAACACTATTTTGCATGCATACCAAACGTAAGAAATGCTTGTTGATTACGCAAGGGAATTTTTAGTTTGCAGTTGGGAGCTTGCTTTTTGAACTTCTGCATACCGCTAATTGCTAACTGCAAACTCAATATCCCAATTTTGTATCATCTCCTCTTGGGTCGGCGCCGCCTTCATAACCCTGTTTGGTTTTTAATATGGCATCTACACGGCCAATACCACCACGCCCGGTTATTTTATATCCTTTGCTTTGCAATTTTATAACGGTTGCACTATCCAGCGCACCCGCTTCGGTAGCCACTTCATCAGGCAGCCATTGCGAATGGAAGCGTTTGGATGCGACTGCCTGCTGCATGTTTTGGTCAAATTCTATCACATCAATAATGGTTTGAAAAACCGATGTTATAATGGTTGATCCTCCGGGTGTACCTACTACCATAAAAAGTTTGCCATTCTTTTCAACAATGGTAGGTGTCATACATGATAACATACGTTTACCGGGTTGTATGCTATTGGCCTTGCCGCCCACCAGTCCATACATATTAGGAACGCCGGGCTTCGAGCTAAAATCGTCCATTTCATTGTTCAGCAAAAAACCAGCACCTTGTACAAAAATCCTTGAGCCAAAAGTATCATTTAAGGTAGTTGTGATGGATACTGCATTGCCGTCTCCATCAACAATAGAATAATGAGTAGTTTGGTCGCTCTCATAACCTATAAAAGTACCCGGTTGAATGCTTGTGCTTGGGGTAGCGGCATCCCAGCTAAAGCTGCTCATGCGTGCTGTGATGTAAGCAGGTCTTAGCAAACTATCAACGGGCACTTTGTAAAAATCAGGGTCGCCCAGGTATTTGGAGCGGTCGGCATATACCCGGCGTTCAGCTTCTACTATCAGTCTCACGGTCGAATCCTGGTTATAACCCCATCTTTTTAAAGGATATCTTTCAACCGACTGCAGCAATTGCAGCAAGGCAATCCCCCCGCTTGATGGGGGCGGCATGGTGATGATCTTGTATCCCTTATAATTTCCGATAATTGATTTACGCCAAACCGAATGATAATTTTGAAGGTCGGCTTTTGAAATCAGCCCGTCGCCGTTCTTCATTTCGGCAACTAATTGATCGGCAACCACGCCGTTATAAAACCCATCCCTGCCCTTATCCCTGATCTGTTCAAATGTTTTAGCCAGGTCCTCCTGTATCAAAATATCACCTTCCTGCCATTCGCCCTCCTTCATTAAATAGGTTTTGCCTGGGTTTAATTTTTTAAATTGCCCGCTGGTGTGGTTCAAATCGGTAGCAAGGTGTTTTGTTATTTTAAAACCGTTACGCGCCAGATCAATAGCAGGCTGCACCAGGTCGGCCCATTTTAGTTTGCCATATTTACTGTGCGCCTGTACCATGCCATCAACAGATCCCGGTACGCCTGATGCCTTGTGGGTATAAAGGCTCATATTTGGTATTACATTACCGGCAGAATCAAGGTACATATTAACATTTGCCCCGGCCGGTCCTTTCTCTCTAAAATCGAGCGTATTGCTTTCGCCGGTTTTTGAACGGTAAACCATAAAACCACCCCCGCCAATATTACCGGCCTCGGGCAGGGTAACGGCCAATGCAAACTGTACAGCCACGGCAGCATCAACAGCATTACCGCCCTTTTTCAGTATATCAAGCCCAACCTGGGCAGCATCAGGGTAGGCACATACCACCATCCCGTTACGGTATATAATGTTGTTGTTTATGCCTAAACGTTTCTGCACACAGCTAACAGGTACAAAAAACAGGAATAATAAAAGCAAACTTAAATACCTGCTTTTCTTTACATTAAGGCTATGCATTGTTATTATCATTAAATGTTTGTTGCTAAAATAACCTATTTAGGGGCATAAACTAACAATGAAACACTCATTATTTTAAGCTGAAAATCAATACGATGGAAATTTTTAAAGATAGTTTTTTAATTAAAATGCCATAAAATTTCAAATCTGCCGTTTATTTGCATGAAACATATAGGCTAAAACGCGGTTAAGCAAGCGTATAACTTATGTGTCATGGTAATACATGATTAAATTCATTAACTTAAAATCACTACATGAAAAAATTAGCTTACATTTTATTTTTATCGGTTTCGTTCTTATTAATAGGTAAACGCTCACAGGCACAAGATTATAAAACAGCTGTCGGAGTAAAATTTGGCGCATATGAAGTTGGGCCCTCTATAAAATATTTCATGGATAAAAGCACCGCGCTCGAAGGTATCATCGGTATCCGTGATCATGGCGTGGTGATCACCGGCTTATATGAAATACATCAACAGGCCTTTAACGTTGACAATCTGAACTTTTACTATGGTTTTGGCGGTCACCTTGGATCAATAGGCCGCGGCGGTTATTATAAACGCATTGGCGGCGATGATGAATATTATAACGGCAAACATATTTTAATAGGCGCGGATGCCACTTTGGGTCTTGAATATAAAATACCCGAAGCCCCAATAGCTATAAGCCTTGACCTTAACCCACGACTTGAACTGGCAAGAGGGCCATTTTTTGATATTGCACCCGGACTGGGATTGAAATACACGTTTTAAAAGAGGTTAAAGGCGAAAGGTGAAAACTGAAAGGTATTTGTAATACGTAGAGCAGACTCACCTGGTCATTGATATACTTGACTACCCTTTCTGAAAGAGGGTAACAAACAAAAGTCTTCCCTTTTTAGGGAAGATTTTTGTTTTAAAGCCCTTTTCCTTTGGAGAGGGGTTGGGGTGAGGTTTTTACCTGCTGATGATTATTTTACGGGCATATACTTTTTGCCCCAGCAATACTTTTAACACATACACGCCTGGAATTTGCCCGGTAACATCTATTACCTTACTGAAATTACCTTGCGGTACACTTTGATTGTCAAGATAAACGCTTTGCCCAAGTGAATTAACAAGCGATAGCTTCAGATCGCCGGCGGCTTTGGCTGCAAAAACCACATTAAGCCGGCTGCTTGTCGGAACCGGGAACACCGCCAAACCAATATCAGTTGCATTACCGGCATTTTCAACCGTACGTGCGTATGTATAAATATCAGACATGGCCAGGCACCCGCTTGCTAAAGTAACCGCCACCTGGTAATTGCCGCTTTGCAAAGGATCAAACGTAGCAGCGGTGGCACCACTTATAACATTACCATTTAATAACCATTGGTTACCCGTTGCAAAGCTGGAATTTAAGGTGTTTGCGGTTTGTGTAACAATTGGTTTGGTTAAACTAACCGCCTGCCTGGCAGCCGATGCGCAGCCTAAGCTTTGCACCTTCATATCATAAAAATAATAATAAAAGTTCTTGTAATAGGCGGTATCCGTTGGGTCATCAGGAGCAGCGTTGTTACCGCTTATACTGAATATATCGCCTATTTTAAATGGATAACCTTTTACACCGCCATTATTACGATAAATGGTAGCTGTAGCATCAAACTCAGCTGATATAGTATAGTTGCCAGCCGCCGGTAATTCCAGGTTAAGATCATAAACCATTCCTTTGTCATTGGCATCATCAGCTTGTTCACCCGGTCGAGGGTTGGTGCGGGTGGCCTGTGCGTCAATAGTAGTGCTGGATACGGTTTGCCCATTACTGTTGTTCACATTAAAGGTTATTTTACCCGGATAACCAATATATAAGCGCGCGCTTTGAATAATCACCGGTATTTTGGTGCTCACATTTACCTCAGGTGTAAATTGATTATAGCCCCCCGCTGTAAAAACGTTTTTTGTGGCAGGCCCTACAGTACCTTTAAAATCGTTTATACCAGCATAGTAGGTATTATTTATAGGTGCCTGTGCCGTAATTGCAGGCGAACCATAGGCTATAGGGATAACATCAGTACTGTTTTGATACCATAGCAATGTTCCATCGCCGCTGCCCGATAGCAGGTATTGTTTACTATCGGTACAATAATAGGCACTAAGGGCACCAATGACAGCCGGAGTATTGATCACTGCGGTAGCTGTTACTGTATTATTCGCGCTAACCGGGTCACTGGCTAAATTACTGGTAGCCGATATGGTATAAGTTGCACCGGCCAATGCGTTAAACTCTTGACTAAAAGTAAAATTATCCTCAATCAGCGGTTGCAGTGTTCCGGTATAGGTTTCAGTGTAGGTAGTTTTGGTATTATCGGGCGCGGTAATAGTAACCGTAACGGGTATATTGCGGATGGCAGCGCTGCCAAAATTTTTAAGCCTGATAGTAACAGGCGTACTTGCCGAGCATGAACCGCTTGAACCAGGGCTTACAATGGCCACTACACCGGCATCAATACTTGTTTGCAAAAACTGAACCCGGTAATCCTGTGTTTCGCCTTTACTGTAGGTGCCGCAGGCTTGTATAGTTGCCGTATCGCTTGTTTCTGTTAACACTACCCGCATCAAACTATAGTTATCAGGGACTACTGAACCCGGTACCTTTATATTGGCAGTGTAAGTACCGGTGGCGTTAATAACACCGGTTGTAGCTGCTAATTCGTCTTCATCAAAAACGCCGTTACCATTCCAGTCAATAAATATCCTGGCGGCTTTATTAAAGTTGCCGCCGCATGTACCTAATGTTATGCTTAAGGGATAGGTTTTTGCCTGTTCCAGCTGAACAGTTAAATTAGTATAGTCCGAATAGCTTTTACAGCCTGCCGCCGGTGTGTTGTTGATGTTTGACAGTTTAAGGTTATTTATGCGCGAATCGGCATTTGAAATGGGAGCTGACGCGCAATAAGCTGTACCGCCTGTACCGATAACAATAAGCGAATATGGCTGCGAGCCTGATTTTAAAGTGCCTTTATGTGATACGGTGATGGTATAGGCTTTACCGGGCGTAGTGTTAGTAATATAAACCTGTTCAATATTATCCCTAATGTTATCACCGGTTGTTGCTGCCAAAGCCGGACTGCCTGGATTTAGCACCCACGCGTTATAAGTGGTAGTACCATCACTGATCTTTATATCCAGGTCATTGATCAATTTAGGGGTACGGCTATTGATCACACCATCGGTAGTTGGTGTTGATTCCGGGTCTGTCCATGAAATGGTTGCGGCCAGTACATTATTGCCTGATGCTATTATATTAAAGGTTTGCTTTTGACCCTGTTGCAGCGTGTTTTCGCTTATGATGCTTTTTGTTCCGTTATCAGTTATGGCTTGTGCCGCTTTTTTAGTATCCAGCAAACCCCATCCATAAATATAATCGGGGCCAACATTACCGGCATCAAAGGCGGTTTGGCATACCAGCCCCTTTAATGTGGCTGCACGCATAAAGTTACCCCCATTTTTTTGCGCATAATATTCCTGCAATAAATATAAGGAGCCCGTAATGTTTGGCGCAGCCATCGAAGTACCCGACAGGGTAAGATAAGCTGTAGGGTTATCAACTCCAACAGATAATACATTTACCCCGTTACCTACAATATCCGGCTTAATACGGCCATCATCAGTAGGGCCCCAACTGCTAAAAAAGGCACTGCTTATACTCTGGCCCTTGCTGGGCCCAAAAGGTAACGGATTTACCGCGCCAACAGTGAGTACATTTTTGGCATTGCCCGTTGTGCTGATGACATCGTAACCATTATTATCACTGATACCAGCCAGCCTGGGGCCTTTATTAACCATTGTTTGATCAGTCCGGCTTTTGTAACCATAATAATCTGTGCCTATGGCCGGGCCGTTGCTGGAGCGGCTGTTACCTGCCGATTCAACGATGAGGTAATATGGTGCATTGTTCGCAATCTTATCCCATGATTGCGCGCGGGGGTCATAAAATCCGAAGGTATAATCAACCGAGTCGCCGGGCAGGCCAAACCACTCCCAGCGGTTATCCGTATCATTAAAATTCCATCCGGCCTCGTCGCCATAAGAGTGATTGGATAACAGCAGGCCCGATGCCGCCGCACTCATCTCAGATACATCGTTATCAAAATCATATGATTGCAGGGTGGCTGCATTAAAGGCCATGCCTTTAGCTGGTGCATACACGCCTTTGGCTATCATGGTGCCGGCCACATGCGTAGTATGGTCAAGTACTGAACCGGCATCCTTAATAGTTATATTTTTGCCGGCAAACTCCTGGTGAGCCGTATATACCGAACCGCCGTCCCATATAGCTAATTTGTTATTTAAAGAGGTACTGGAACCTGATAGGCTTAGTCCAAGCGATCCACCGGGTTGTACCGCATTGGTGCCTGTTGTAGCTGCCGACGTAGTATTATTATGGGTGATGAGATACACTGGGAAACCCATGGTATTTAAGCCCTGTAACGATATCAGGTTGCCATTTTTTGAACGGCGTTGTATCCGCCATCCCTTGCTTGCCGCCAGTGCTAAAGCCTGCTTGCGACTGGCCTGATATGAGTTTCTGGATTGGGTGGAAAGATCAATTAATGCTGCACGTTTAGCCTCGCTTACAAGGGGTTGCTGGGCAAAGGTTAAGGCTGCTGTACTCAGCAATAAAAAGCAAACACAAATTGCTGTGCAAAGTTTATTCATGGCCTTGAAATATAGGCATTTTTATGAAAACAAGTATCAAGTAATTAGTATCTGGTAGCAAGATTTTTGAAGGCTTATTAAGGTAAACGGAGCTGTCCTGATACTTGATACTAATTATTTGATACTTGCGCTACGACAGGTATTTACCCACAATAGGCATCCTGCGGCCCATGCCAAAAGCTTTGGGTGATACCCTCAGGATTGGCGGGGTTTGGTAGCGTTTATGCTCGGCAAGGTTTATAAGCCTTATTGTGCGCTTAACGGTTTGTTCATCATAACCCATTTTAATGATCTCTGTTGATGAGCAACGGTTCTCTATGTACTCGGCCAGTATCTTATCTAAAATATCATATTCAGGTAAGGAGTCGGTATCCTTTTGCCCAGGCCTTAACTCAGCCGATGGTGGTTTAATGATAGAGTTTACCGGGATGATTTCCTGATTGCGGTTTATATACCGGGCAAGTTCAAATACCTGGGTTTTATATACATCGCCTATTACAGATATACCGCCGCACATATCGCCATATAAAGTCCCGTAACCTACAGCTGCCTCACTTTTATTGCTGGTGTTTAATAAAATATACCCAAACTTATTACACATGGCCATCAGCAATACAGCCCTGCTGCGCGATTGTATATTCTCCTCGGCTAAGTTAAACGGCAGGTTATGAAATTGCGGGTGCAGGGCCGTTTCAATAGCATCGGTAATGTTTTTTATGGCTATGGTTTCGCTTTTACAACCCAGGTTGTTCACCAGATCTTCAGCATCTTTTAAGGAGTGGTCGCTGGAGAAACGCGAAGGCAACAGTACCGCCATTACATTTTCGGGACCCAGCGCCTCAGCAGCCAGGGCACATACCACGGCCGAATCGATACCTCCTGATAAACCTAATATGGCCTGCTTAAAACCCGATTTATAAAAATAATCACGTATGCCTAATAAGATCCCCTGGTGTATTTGTTCAATATCACTCGGGCGTTCGGTTTTAAGGGTAGGGGTATGTTCAAAGCTGATGGTGTCATCATCATTTAAAGTGTAATAAGCCATATTCTCTTCAAAATATGGCAGCTCATCTATCAACTTGCCTGTATTGTCAAAAATTAGTGATCCTCCGTCAAATATCAGTTCTGTTTGCGCACCAACATGGTTTACGTATAGCAGGGGGAGTTTGTAGCGACTGGCATTATCACTTAAAATAGCAATACGCTCTTCATCGTGGTTATAAGAAAAAGGCGATGCCGCTATATTGATCATCACATCAGGCTGCTGGTGGATCAGGCTATCCATTGGACGGGTTACGTACAGCGGGTTTTCAATGGTATTCCATAGATCTTCGCAAATGGTAAGCGCGATTTTTTTACCCTTAAACTCAATGCAGCTAAACTCGGTTGATGGTTCAAAATAACGGTACTCATCAAACACATCATAATTTGGTAACAAGGCCTTGTTTACCATAGCCTTTACCTTGCCATTCTCAATAAAATAAGCCGAGTTGCTCAGGTCTTTACCTTCATCTTTATGGTTAAAAGTTGGCAAACCTATAATACTGGCAATGTCAATACACTCTGCAGCTATTTTTTTTGCCGATTCTTCGCACAGGCCAATAAACTCGTCAAACTCCAGGAAATCACGCGCGGGGTAACCGCAAACGCATAATTCGGCAAATACTACCAGATCGGCGCCGTTTTGCTTTGCCTTGTGTATATGATCAATAATTTTGGCTGTGTTCGATTCGAAATTACCTATATGATAGTTAAGCTGGGCTAATGCAATTTTCATCAATTATATTTGTTTTAAAGCGATGAAGCTATCGTAAGTCGTGTTTAACTCCCGATGGTTTCATGAATAGTTTAGTAACGTATTAATGCAAATAAAAATTATTTTTGCTCAAAGGATAAACATGGTAGCTACCCGGTATAAAGCAAAGCAAATTTACTTAATTTTTTCTATCAGCCTGATATTAGCAGCCTGCGGACACAATAAAAAAATTGATATAAGTCATATTAATGTAGATGTTAAGATAGAGCGGTTTGACCGTGACTTTGATGACATGCGCAGCAAACCCATGAACATGCAAGTCGCTTACCTGCAAAAAAAATATGGCGTTTTTTACAGTGATTTTATAAATCATATACTACAGGCCGGCAATGCCAATGATACGGCTTATTTTAAAACCCTGCGCCAAGTTTTCAAGGGCAAAGCATACATTGACCTGAAACATGATGTGGATGCCGCCTACCCCAACATGGATGCGCAGAATGCCAGCCTTACCGAGGCTTTTAAATACATTAAGTATTATTATCCGCAAAAAAAACTACCTAAGGTGTATGCTTATCTTTCAGGTTTCCAGGCGCAAACCTCCATTGGCGATGGTTACTTTGCCGTAGGGCTTGATCTTTTCCTGGGCGCCAATTCCAGGTTTTACCCTTCCTTAACCAATGCGTTTCCACATTATTTATCAAGGCATTTTACCCCCGATAATATTACCCCCCGCGTGATGGAAGGTATTGCCCGGGAGGATATGTTTCCTGAGGATGATAATGACAGGTCGTTACTTGCCAAAATGATTTATAACGGTAAGATCATGTATTTTATGGACCGTATACTACCCGATGTTGCCGATACCACCAAAATAGGTTATACCACAGAACAGCTAAAATGGTGCGGTGATTTTAAAGCAAAAATATGGGGCTATTTTTTGGAAGAAAACCTGCTGTACGAAACTGATTATCCCAAAATTCAAAAATTCCTCACCGAAGCACCGTTTACCCCCGGTCTGGGCGAAAAAAATGAATCGGCACCCAAACTGGCAATATGGACTGGCTGGCAAATTGTACGCGAGTATATGGACAAACATCCCGAGGTTACCCTACCACAGTTGATGGCCGATAAGGATGCGCAAAAGATATTGAATTTATCGAAGTACAGGCCGAAGTAGAGAGCCCCCAACCCCCTAAAAGGGGGTATAAAAAAAGCGCACCGGAATGCCAGCGCGCTTTTATATCTTGAAAACTTTATACTTAATCGATGATCTTGAAAACAGCTCTTAAGCCTACAGCTACGCCTAAAGCCAATAAAATGTTAGCTATCCATGAAAAGTAGGTAGAGTTTTCATCACCGGCAAAACGAATGAAAACACCTGTTATGCCTATAACGATAGCTACAACCAATAATTTATAATGTTTCTCTGAATTAGCATTTTGTATTGACTCCATTGTACTGTTATTTAATGTTTCGCAAAAATAGAAATGTTTACCGAAAATGCTATCATATTTTTATGATTTTATCGCGCCAAATAATGCAGGGTTTTTTCTTTTATAAAAACGGATCAGCATCCACAAACCTATGCCTGCCAAAATGAACGCGAGGCTTAATACTCCAGCACCACATGCGGTTTAAAGGTATCCGTTTTAACATCGGCCTTTAACTCGTGCAGTATATTATACAGGCCAAAGTTTGTGCGGTTCACATAAATAAAATGTTTTACGCCGCGGGCGTGTTTAAACTCGGGCATTTTTGATAGTCTTTCGCCAAATTTGTAGAGCTGGTCAAAAAATGTTGTTTTGCTGAAATCAAAATGGTTGTTGATGTAAGGCATGGCAAACAGCTCTATCATTTCCTTATACTGGCTATAAAAAAACTCAACTTGAGCCGGACTATCATTTGGTAATATCATTTCCAGTTGACGGAAAGCCTTGATAGTTTCTTCCTTATTGTCAAGCAGATTGGTGGAGGTGAGCGAGAAGAAGGGGTAATAAAACTCTTCGGGCATTTCTTTGATGCAGCCAAAATCAATTACGCCTAAGTTGCCCTCAGGTGTGATCATAAAATTGCCTGGATGCGGATCGGCATGTACGGCGCGCAGTTCGTGCTGTTGAAAATTATAAAAATCCCATAAGGCTTGACCAATTTGGTTGCGCAGCTCCTGCGAGGGGTTGGTGGCCAGAAATTCGCGCAAGTGTTTACCATCGAGCCAGTCCATAGTGATGATGCGTTTGCTGGATAGTTCTGGGTAATATTTAGGGAAAACAACATGGTTCAGATCGGCACATGCGGTTGAAAATTCGATGGAGCGGCGAACTTCCAGCTCGTAGTCGGTTTCTTCCAGCAGGCGTTCCTCTACCTCGCGCATATAAATATCCAGTTCCTTTTCACTCATGCCCAACATCCTGAAAGCAAATGGTTTGATCAGTTTAAGATCTGATGATATGGAATCGGCCACACCGGGGTACTGGATCTTTACTGCCAGTTTTTTACCGTTTAACTCAGCCTCATGAACCTGACCTATAGATGCGGCATTGGTGGAGCGGATATTGAACTTATCGAAGATCTGATCGGGATTTTTGCCGAAATATTTTTTAAATGTTTGCACAATAAGCGGCCCCGAAAGCGGTGGTGCGTTATATTGCGATTGAGTGAATTTATCAACGTAAGCCTGCGGCAACAGGTTTTTATCCATGCTGAGCATTTGCGCTACTTTGAGGGCACTGCCTTTTAGCTCGCTTAATGACTGGTAAATATCCGTGGCATTATCCTCGTTCAGTTCAGACCGGTCCATAGTAGGGTTGAACAGTTTTTTGGAGTAATGTTTAATATAATTGCCGCCTATTTTTACGCCTGTTTTAATAAACTTTGTGGAACGCTGAACTTTTGTGGTTGGTATGCTATTTTGTTCGGGAGCCGCCTCTAAATCTTCTTCGCCAACAGGCGGAGAGACTTTTTTCTTTTCTGCCATAATTAATTTTTAGAACCCCATCTTATCTTTTATGCCACCGTTTTTAACCAGGAACTTGCCATACTCAAACAGGTTATCAATGGGCGAACGCTGAAACAGATCGAATGTTACGTTAACACCTTTTTCAATGGCTTCGTCTGTTTTTTCGAACCCGGTAGAGTTATCATTTACCCAGAAGTGAAGCACAAAAACAAATTGGATCCACAAGGCATCCTTGTAACGCTTGCTGAAAAATTTGCGATCGCTAAGCTCGGCGGTTTCAATGCCTTCTTTCAGGATCTCATCGGCAAAGTTTTCATAAATATCTTTCAACTGTTCAAAAACGCGCGGTGTCGAAAATCCCCGGGGCTGTTTATTGATAGTGTACACCGCAAAGCTGCGGCTACCTTTAAGCAGTTCAAAAAAGCCGTAAAAAAACGACAATGCTTTTTCGCGGGCGGCATATTGGGCCCACACTTCCTGCGATTTGATCTCAGTTAAAGTTTTCCTGGCAAAATCGGCCCAGATATTTTGTTCAACTGCTTCAAACGAACCGAAGAACTGGTAAAACTCAGCCTCGGTCATTTCGTTTTGCTTGGCAAAAATATAAACCGATTTAGGCTGTATGCCTTCGGTCAATACATAATCAATATACGCGTTTTGGATGCTTTCGATAGTTGCCATGATAGGATTGCTTTAATATTTGACACGTTAAAGTTACTTACATAGGTTGAGCCAAATGTCATACCTGTTTAATTTAAACGTCTGATTTAAAAGGATGTTTTACTGATTTGCAGATAGCCTCACCCCGGCCCTCTCCAAAGGAGAGGAAGTAAAACTGTTCAAAGTGCAGCAGGACATTCAAAAGTCTCCCCTTTCAGGGGGAGATTATTCACATTATTATATTTATTTTTTGTGTTCATGATGGCTGCGCCGTTTAGAGGGGGCTAATAAACTGCTCCACTGCCTGCTGTAATTGTTTGGC
The DNA here is from genome assembly GCF_056401495.1 of Mucilaginibacter sp. P4_E8. NCBI lineage: Bacteria > Pseudomonadati > Bacteroidota > Sphingobacteriia > Sphingobacteriales > Sphingobacteriaceae > Mucilaginibacter > Mucilaginibacter sp. P4_E8. The sequence goes on along the minus strand of NZ_JBFUJG010000040.1, from coordinate 12,323 downwards.
TTGCACCACGCCGCTTTGCCGCCATTTGGTTTGTCCTTTTTGGAAAATCATCAGGGTGGGGACGCTTTGTATCCGGTAAGCGCTGGCAGCAGATGGGTTTTTATCGATATCTATTTTAAGGATGGTCACTTTATCGCCAAGCGCGTGTTTTACATCTTTAAGTATGGGTGGCATCATTTTACAAGGACCGCACCACTCGGCCGAAAAATCAACCAGTACGGGCGTTTCTGATGCTATAATTTCCTGAAAATTTGCCATAGATTTTATTTTTAGTTTATGGATTATAGTTGATGGTTCATGAAACCAGCGACATTAATTAAACATACCAATTAAGTTAAAGTTTAAGGTAATTCCGCAGTCATTTTCTAATGTGACTTTTTTGCTCTGATGTATATATGAAGTATAAGTCTGTTATTTAAAAATACCTAAATTTAGCTATGCAAACAAAACTAACCACTTATCTATATCTGTTGCTTTTTATTGTGCCAATTGGTGTAATGGCACAGGATAATGCCACGGTGATACCGCTTTGGCCAAAAGGAGCTCCCGGATTTGAGAACCGCCGTAATGAGCCCGAGCAGGCTAAAGATTACTGGGTGAAAAATATCCATAACCCATCCCTTACTGTTTTTACACCACCCGCGGGCAAGGCTAACGGCGCAGCTGTGGTGGTATGCCCCGGCGGTGGCCACCGCTTGCTGGTTTACACTGCCGAAGGTGTGGAGCCAGCCAGATATTTAAGCAACCTGGGCATCACCGTTTTTGTGCTGAAATATCGTCTGGGCCGCGATACGCTTTCGCCCTATAAAATTGATGTACATGCCAAACAGGATGGTTACCGTGCCATGCGCCTGGTGCGCAGTAAAGCCGCCGAATATGGTTTGGATACCAACCGCATTGGTATGATGGGCTTTTCGGCCGGTGGCGAAGTGGTGGATATGGTGGCCTATGGGGAAGGTAAAGGCGATCAGCATGCTCCCGACCCAATTGACAGGCTAAATGCCCGCCCCAGTTTTTTAATACAGATTTACCCGGGACCGCTATATATTCCTGATGTATTGCCGGCTGATGCGCCGCCGGTATTTTTACTGGCTGCTAATGATGATGCCTGTTGTTCGCCATCTGTAGTAAAATTATTGGACAGGTACCGTGCTGCCAAAATACCTGTGGAGCTGCATTTGTATACAAAGGGCGATCATGGCTTTAATATGGGCAACCGATCCAAACTGCAATCCATCAATACCTGGCCCCAGCGCATGGCCGACTGGCTCGCCGATAACAATTATTTAAATCCGGTAAAAAAGGAACGGCCTAAAGTATTGCATTAGGCCCGGGCCTCCCAGCCCCCTAATGGGGGAGTTTTTTGATTAGCATAATGATCAGTATAGTGAGTTGACTCACCCTGGCATCGCTGCGCTCGCCATCCCTCTCTTCGCCTGCGGCGGAGAGTAAAAGGAAATAAAAAAGCGTCATTGCGAGGAACGAAGCAATCTTTATGCTTACAGGCCCCTCTGTAAGTCGGGATTGCATCGTGCCTCACAATAACGCCTGGATAAGTTTTCTCCCCCTCTCCAGCGGAGTATAGGCCGGGTGAGTAATCTCGCCAAGCCAATCAAAAAGCTCCCCCTTTAGGGGGCCGGGGGGCTGGCGACTATGCGCTCAATTCCTCGTAAGCTGCTGTCAATCCGCGGTCAATGCCATCGCCCTGCCATTCGGTTACACCGGGGATGGCTTTAGCTGCCACAATCTCTTCTTTTGATTTGCCGGCTTTTATGCTGCTGTCCACAAAGGTTACCAGGCTTTCCATAAAGTGCTGCATAGCCTTTACATCGTTTATATTACCGGTTACCTTTTGCGGATCAAAGGCATGGCCAAATACAAACAGGGTGTTTTTGTCAAAATGTTTTTGCGCCTGTTCCAATGTGGTTATCCAACTTTTGCATGATGCACCGGCTGTACGGTCAACAAAGGGGTAACGACGGTTAAAAACCAGATCGCCGGTATGCACTACGTTGGCATTTTCAAAATGGATAAAGCTATCGCCATTGGTATGGCCGGCGCCAAAGTAATGCGCGGTAATATGTTCGTCACCCACTTTAATTTTCCAGTTGTCGGTATAGGTAGTATCAGGATATAGCTGCTTGTCTTCGGTTTTTTGTTTAACAGCAGATGTCTTTTGGTTGGTAAGCGAATTGGCATGGGCAGCCACATTTTTCGCCAAGCCTTTAAATGATATATTACCGCCGGTATGGTCGCCGTGATGATGGGTGTTAATAAGCCATTCAAAAGGCTTGTCTGATTGTTTTTTCAACTCACCAATAAGGTGCGTGGCCTGCTCAGGGAACTCGGCATCAACCACTACAATGCCTTCCTTATTCACCAGCCACGCAATAGTGCCGCCCTTTTCGGTGAATATACCCACGTTATTGCGCAGGGGCTTGAACTGGTAAGGGTCATCAAATATTGATGCGAAGCTTCTTTTACCTAACAAGGCAATAGAGCCTGCGGTAAGCGCGGTGTTTATTAAAAATTTACGACGTTCCATATTTTTATTATTAGTTCAGTAGCTCATTGGTATTCGTTCATTAGTTCAGTAGTTCATTGGTAACTTGCCCGATTTAGCAATCATATTAAATTTAACACTAATTAACCAATGAACAATTGAACCAATGAACCAAATCAATATTGATGAAAACTTTGCGATACAAATTCAAGTACGTTGGGTAGGGACGCGCGCCAGTAGGTCCAGTTATGGGCGCCATCACGAATCCGGAACTCATGCGGGATCTCCTTTTTGCGCATAGCTATATGTACCATGCAGTTTCCCTCATATAAAAAATCATCATCTCCATCATCAATAAACCAGCGTACGGCTTTTTTCTGCTCCTCGGGCATTGTATTCATCATATACAAAACACTGTGCGTGTTATAATACTTAGTAATAACGGAGTCGGGGAGGTTAGGGTTGCTTCTTGTTAACTGTGTTTTGGCATCCTCCAAACTAAGCGGACCGGTTGACGCACTGAGCGGRCAGGCTGCCGAAAACATTTCGGGGTGATGCAGTGCATAAACAAAACTTCCGCCGCCACCCATAGAAAGCCCGGCGATGGCCCTGTAATGTTTATCGGCTTTTACACGGTATTTTTTTTCAACGTAGGGTACCAATTCCTTGAAGAAGAAGTCCTCATAGTTCCAGTCGCCTTTAACATCATTAAAATAGCCACGCCTGCCGGTATTGGCATCAGGCATTACAATGATCATTGGGGTGGCCATACCTGCATTAATAGCCTTGTCGGTAATATTCAGCACTTCGCCAAACTGCACCCAGCCCGTTTGATCGTCGCCAGAGCCATGCAGCAGGTATAAAACCGGGTAACTGCGGCCCGATGTTTCATAATCTGGTGGCAGGTAAATGGCAAACTTACGGTCGCTTTTTAATATTTTACTGGGTAACGAAAGATTGTCATAAACTTTACCGGTTTGTGCCATCAACATCAACGGACAAAGCATCAGCAGTGAAGCATAAAGGGTCTTTTTTATCATGATGGATAGGTATATTGGTTTATCCATCAATATCGGGGTAATACTGTAATAAGCAGCTATGCTTATTGTAAAAATCTTGTTCGGGTTAGCGTTTGCGGCTTTTATATATGATGTTAAAGTTTGTTAATATAAGTAAAGCCGCATATTGAATATCAAAAATGTTAACGTACTTTATATTGGCCCTATCAATAAGTACTAAAAATAAAAACCTATGCTGCGTAATTACATCAAACTTGCCTGGAGAAATCTTTGGAAAAACAAGGTTTTCTCACTCATCAATATTTTCGGTCTTTCGGTGGGTATCGCGTTCGCCTTACTTATAGGTGCTTATATATGGGATGAGTTTCAGGTAAACCACCAGCTTAAAAATTCAGAGAGCCAGTATATACTGTTAAGCAAGTGGAAAGATCCTAACATGGGTAACGAAATAGGGAGCATAGCGCAGCTTCCTAAAACATTAAGGGATAACTATCCTAATCTGGTAGCCAATTATTATCATTTTGATGCCGTTACCACTAATGTATCAAGGGGCGAGATGCATTTTCGGGAAAGCCTGCAACTTGGCGATAGCACGCTACTTAAAATGTATGGTTTTAAGCTATTACAGGGCGATGTGAACACCGCGCTGAATGACCCTTTTTCGGTAGTGTTGACGACTGATATGGCTAAAAAATATTTTGGCCGTACCGAGGTGATTGGCAAAACCCTCAACTTTGAAAGCTTTGGCGGCGAAAAACACGATTTTTTAATTACCGGTGTATTGGCCAAAACACGTCGCAACTCGGTAACTAATCTTAACGCTGGCATCAATTCAGGTTTCTTTTTTACAGCAAATGCCGCTAAATATTTTAAACGCAACCTGAATGGCTGGAACAATACAAACATTGTTAACTACATTGAACTACAAAAAGGAGTAACTCCTAAAGATCTTGAAAAACCTATAAAGGAGCTAACCCGAAAAAATGCGCCTGAACAGATCAGTAAAAATCTTACTACCCAGGTAGTGGCACTTCATGATTATAATTTGATTGCCGGTGGAGGCCTGGTAAAAAAAATGATATATACCCTGGGTTGCATTGCCCTGTTTATATTGCTGATGGCGGTCATCAATTTTGTAAATATTTGTATCGGGCGATCGTCGGGTCGTATGAAAGAGATGGGGATCCGCAAGGTATTGGGTGGTTTACGTAAGCAGCTCATCTGGCAGTTTTTAACGGAGTCGGTTTTATTGGTAATGTTGTCAACTGTGCTGGCACTTATCATATTCATGATAGCCCGGCCATATTTCAGCAGCGTGCTTGGTACGGAAATTACCGGCCTTTTCTCGTTCCCGGTTTATTTTATACCTGTTCCTTTCTTATTCGCACTTTTGGTTGGTGTGCTGGCTGGTATTTATCCGGCGCTGGTATTATCAGCGCTAAAATCGGTCGACTCACTGAAAGGCAAACTCAATTCGGTGAAGGAGAGCGTACTGTTCCGCAAAACGCTGGTTGCATTTCAATTTGGTACAGCTGCTGTTGTATTTATAGGTGCCATTATTATTTCGCAGCAGATAGGCCTGTTTTTTAATAAAGATCTGGGTTATAATCGCGATTATGTGATCTACGCCCAATTACCCCGCGACTGGTCTGTAAAAGGCGTGCAAAAAATGGAATCCATCAAAGAACAGCTGGCACAAATGCCTGAGGTGAAAAATATAACGTTGTCATGGGAGATCCCCGATGGTAGTAACGGAGGTAATTCGCCTATATACAAACAAGGGTCAAATCCGGCCCAGGCAATAACTTCACAGAATTTGGCTACAGATAATCAATACGCGGCTACTTATAATATCCCGTTAAAAGCAGGTACATTTTTTAAGCCGGTTTTTATGGTAGCCGATACCGCCCAGGTAGTTATTAACGAAACAGCATCAAAAGCATTAGGTTACCCGACCCCTGAGAATGCCATTGGTCAACGTATTATGATCCCGGGGGTTAATATCCCCTTTACCATTTGTGGTGTTACGGCCGACTTTCATTTCGGGTCGATGCAGAGCCGCATACAACCTATCACCTTTTTTAATGTTAACTATACTACCTATTACCGCTTCTTTTCTATCAAGGTAAAGCCTGGTAATATGCAACATAACCTGCAGGCCCTACAGAAAAAATGGGGCGAAGTTTTGCCTGGCGCCCCGTTTGAGTATAGCTTTATTGATGACGCGCTCGCAAAGATTTATCAAAGCGAGTTGCAGTTGAAGCAGGCATCATATATTGCTACTATACTTGCTATTATTATTGTGCTGCTTGGTGTATTAGGTTTAATATCATTGAGCATACAAAAACGTACTAAAGAGATAGGCATCCGTAAAGTGCTGGGGGCATCAGTTGCCGGTATCATCAGTTTATTTATGAAGGAGTTTTTAGGTGTGATATTAATTGCAGGGTTAATAGCCTGCCCGGTGGCTTATTTAATTATGAACCAATGGCTTAATGATTATACCTATAAGATCGCCATTACCCTTAATCCTTTTATCATAGCCATAGCCGGCTTAACTTTGGTTACGGCCATTTTAATAGCTGTACAAACCATTAAGGCAGCGCTTGATAGCCCGGTTAAAAGTTTAAGATCAGAGTGATAACTCACTCAACTCTTTTCCTCGGAGCTACTGTATGTACATATCTTGAAAACACGCAACAGGGTAATATGCTCCGTTAGGAGCTACCTGTTTGTAGCACTTAAATATTTATACCCTTTGCCTCGTAGAGGCTACCCGTTAATAACAAAAGCGATTATCTGCTAATTAGGGGTTGCACCTACGGAGCAAACCCGCTTTTTGGTTTTTTACTACAAACAGGTAGCTCCTAACGGAGCATATCAACCGGTGTACACACAGTAGCCAAAGGAGAGGGCTTTATCAAATGTTTTATGTTTTAGTTCCCGCTTAAGGTAGGGTCATTCACCACCCCCGCAAATAGCACCAGACCTGTTTTCATTTCTCTTATAGCGAAAACGAATGGACGGTTAAATGCGTAGGAAAACGGAGCTGCCGATGTTAACCCAACACTTACCGAAGTAACGGCCGCTGCTTCGGTACCATCTTCGTTTACATCAACATAAGCTTTGTGCTTAACCTCGGTAATTTTAAGGCCAGTGGCGCTTATTCGGGTAAAATCGGCAAAATCCGAAAATGCATTGGCCATACCCAGGCTGCTTAATATATCGTTCAGAATAATTTCATAGCTGAATTTAAACTTAGGCAAACTAATTATAGCATGACTTGACCCTAAACCAGCCATTAATATTTTCCATTTTGCCGAATCAAGGCCTGCAACATAATCCTTTACAGATGTACCTTCCTTTGGTGACACAAGTACCATACTGTATTTTCCGTTGCCATAAGGAAGTTCAATAGCTGTTGCATCGCTTGCAATGCCGACGTTACAATTCAGATCATTGTTCATAAAATCAGCCTGAACTATACCCCCTGTTGACAGATGGAAATCGGCTTTCTTTGTTTTAGCCGCATCAAAACGATCTTTCCAGGTGCTTTTAAAATATATGGCGTTGATAAGATACATCACTGCATTAGACGGTATCTGGTCAACTATTTTGGTGATCTTGCCATTGGTTTGTTCATTTACCCAGCTGTTGATCAGGTCCTTAGTAGCTGCAGATTTGAAGTCAACTCCCGCTATTTTAGCATTATAATTGGTGGTATTAGTTTGCAAAAAGGCAGGCAAGGGTGTAAATGTGTTGGCGTACCAAATGGAGTTGGCTATTTTAACGGTTGCTTTAGGATCTAATTGCGGCAACTCCGTGATCAAGGTATGGTAATAGCTGTTAACCTGGTCTTCGGTAAAACCATTAAAATTCATCGTGTTCCTAATGGCCGCTAACGTTTGGCCGTTGCTACCATTGCTGGTCATGCCAATAGCCATGCTTACACTTAATGGCGATATAAAAAGGTTTTGATTATCAGCTGTCCCGCTAAAGGTTGCTTTAAACAATTTAAGGGTAAATGCATTATCGGCAGTAACTTTTTGCTGCTCCGTGGCGGTAAGCACCAGGTCTTTTCCAACAATGGGTTCAACAGGACTTTTTTTACAGGCAGTTGAAAAAATTAAAAGCAAAAGGCTTATTAGTGTAGTGGTTTTAGGTGTCATAAATAAGTGGTTTATAATATATTACGGAACTACTATTATTTATGCTACAGATAAGGTAATTATTTATTTAATATTTGGAGGAAGGGGGTTTAATAATACAATCTGCATTTCTGATAATTCTTTATCACGGGTGGCCTTGTCTAAAAAAGCGGGTTTAAGTCGGGTCACAGGGTACCGTTTATATGTTTTAATAACCTTATATTTCCAGCCCCTGGCGGCAAAATTGTGCAGTATATCGGTATTGGCATAAAGCAAGGCGGGGGATGGGATAGTTCCCGAACCATCAGGACTGGTTTCAGTAACCAGGGCATCCAGATAAAAATTCATATCGTCGTGAAACATGCCATCTGCAATATAAACCGGGAGTTTTTGGGGATTATTTTTGTTGATCCACATAGCAGCCTCACTGCCGGCCTGATAATGTAACAACGAAGGGTAAAAACACAGGTTAAGGTACAGGTTTACAATAAATGCTGCTAACAATGTGCGGAATACGGTTTGTTGAATACCAGCAGAGATCTTGCCCGGTAAAAATATCAGCGCCGGTAATACCGCTAAAATGATAAGCCCTTTAAGCCAGTTTAAGGTTTCGGGCTGATAAAAATATTGAAGTATGCCTATGATAACCAGCATCAATATAATAACCACAACCTGGGTAACGCGTACAGCTTGAATGCTTTTGGCTGATGTTAAATTATAAAGGTATTGCGCTGTGATGATGGCGAAAAACGGAAATACGATAACTATATAATGCGGGAGCTGAAACTTTGATGCCGAAAAAAGCAGGAAGGTAAGCATCGATCCGCAGAGGCAATACCACTCGTGAGCCTGCACATTTTTGATGCCTTTTTTGATGAATTGGAATATAGCAACAAACAATAATAGCGACCAGGGTAAAAATGCCCATAAGGTGGTATGGATAAAAAAGGAGGGATCGCCGCTACCTTTTATAGGGCCGGTATTAAAAAAACGACCGAACTGGCTATCCCAGAAAAAGAATTTGATACCCGATACGCCCGTACGCCCAAACATCACCTTTTCGGGGTGCATATCAAACTGCCGGTACAGACACCATATTTCGGGCATGATAAATAGTAATATCAATACCGCTGCCAATAACCATCGCCAGTGAAAAAGCTGCTTACATTGCCGGGTGATGATCAGGTGCCCAACCACCGCACCGCCGATAGTGATCAGCGTGAACATCCCTTTGGTCATGATGGCGCAAGCGGTAAATAGACTGGCAAAAAGTAATTGCCAAAAACTATTACGGGTATGCGCTTTATAAAAATGATAAACCGCGGCAATGATCAGTCCGGTTAAATAAGGTTCGGCACGTACATCGTTATTGGAGAGTACAATATGCTGGGCGGTAAGTAGTATCAACACGGCCCATAGGGCTATTTGTTTATTGTAAAGTGCTTTAGCTAAATGATAGGTATAAGCAGCCCCCATCATCACAAATAAAATACCCGGTAGCTTATAGGCCCAGGTAGTAAAACCAAAACACTTAAAAAACAAGGCGGTAACCCAAAACGGAAAATGAGGTTTATCCAGCCAGTCGGTACCCCAGGCAAACAGATCAGCATAATTGTTACGCTGCACCATATTTTTGGCTATGGTGGCATACAGGTTGCCATCGGGCCCTATGATGGTGATAAATAAGCCGCTAAAGTTTACCACAACGGCCATGCCTATAAAGAGGTAAAGCCATTTTGTTTGATTAGCAGCGTTTGGTTGATCCATATATAAAATAAGCCTGGGTAAGCGGCGGTAAATATAAACAGATTTAAGGGTAGCGGGGAAAATCAAACTCCTCCGATATGTATAAATGTTGTTTAATATGAACCGTCGCAGGAAATCCGGATAGTCACCGGCGCAATGCATGGCGTAACGGCTATTCCATCTATGTTCAAGCTTATGGTAACTCCTTTATTTGAATATGGCGATATTCCATCTGCCCGCGATCACCTTCCAACCCCATAGGACCGGTTGCGGGTAGCACCAGTGCATCTTCGAGCACCTCACCGTTGCACTCACAGTGGGCAATATTATCTTTCACCGTGACAATAATGGTGTTCCAGTCCTGCGCCCGGTAATTTTTCAAATCTTTATAGGGACCGGCCAGGAGATAATCACGGCATTGGAGCTGCTTCCCGCGCAGAAAAATGCCACTATCTGCATTTTTGGACGCACGGAATTCGATCTTTAGAATGAAGTTTTTAGGAAACTCCCGCAGGGTCCATGACTGCTGTACTTTACGTTCTACTCCTACCGGATAGTTTACCGTGATGATTCCGTTAGCGGAAGAATAACGTCCGTCAGAAGACACCTTCTTTCCGTCGAACTTTTCCGTGACGTCACCCTCCTTGCTCCGGTAGCACCAACCGTTGAGCGTGGTCCCGTCAAAGAGGCTTTCAAAACCTGCATCCGGTTTCCAATTCTCAGTTTGAGCGCTTGCCTGCAGACCGGTAAACATGAATCCGGCTACAAGCATAAAAACAGGAACGATTACTCGCGACATTATTTTTTTCATAGTAATAGGTTATAGTATGAATTAACTGGTTAATTTAAGTTCTTTTTTCCGGGCAGTGACAGCGTTTATCCGGCAGCTGATAACGGCAGACAAAAGGTAAAAATAAAAGCACATTTTATTATATATAATTTCAAGTATTTTAATAGTGACAAAAGATCATGGACAATTGGACTATAGGACAAAAGACTATGAGATTAAGGGACAAAAGATAAAAGGATTGGAGGGCAAAGGACGAATGGACAAAAGATAAAGGGATATACAGACACGTATCGCATAAACTGAGAACGGCTTTGTCTTTTGTCCATTCGTCTTTTATCTCATGGTCCCTTAGTCCCATCAAAACATAACAATTTATTAACCCCATGATTTTTAAAACACGGTAGTTTAGTATCTTGTACAACTGATATTATAAACAATGCAAAACCCTGTTAAATTAACTTTAATTACGTTGCTGTTACTGGCAACTTTTGGCGCAAACGCTCAAACCCGTGTTAAAAAAGCTGTTTTTATTATTGCCGATGGTATACCTGCCGACGTGATTGAAAAGCTGAACACTCCAAACCTGAAACTGATAGCTAAGCAGGGTGCCTACCTCAGGGCGCATGTTGGTGGCGAAAAGGGAGGCTACTCACAAACGCCAACCATATCGGCCAATGGATATAATAGTTTGCTTACTGCTACCTGGGTAAACAAACACAATGTTTGGGGCAACGATATTAAAGCGCCAAATTATAATTATTGGAATGTGTTCCGGATGTTTAAGAATGCTTATCCAGAAGGGAAAACGGCTGTTTTTTCGAGCTGGACAGATAACCGAACTAAACTTATAGGCGATGGATTACCCCAGGCTGGTAATATCCACCCTGATTATGCCTTTGACGGTTATGAACTGGATACTGTAAAATTCCCGCATGATAAGGCGGGTAATTACATGCACCTGATTGATGAGCAGGTGGCCACATCGGCTGCTATTTGTATTAAAGATAAAGCGCCTGATTTGTCGTGGGTTTATTTAGAGTATACCGACGATATGGGGCACAAGTATGGCGATAGCCCACAATATTATGATGCCATTGAAAAAATGGACGCGCAGGTTGGCCGCATCTGGCAGTCTATACAGTACCGCCAGAAAAACTTTAAGGAAGACTGGCTGATATTTATCACCACCGATCATGGCCGTAGTGAACTAAACGGAAAAGACCACGGCGGTCAAAGCACCCGCCAGCGCTCAACCTGGATGGTGACCAGCTATAAACCGCTTAATAACTATGCTAAATATTACTATCCGGGTATTATTGATATTACATCATCCATCAACAGTTTTTTAAATGTAAAAGTACCTTCGGCCCAACTACACGAGATGGATGGCATATCCCTGATCGGTACGGTATCGGTGGCTCAACCCGAAGCCAACTATATACAGGGTGCACTGGATGTAAACTGGAAAGCCCTTGACGCCAAAGGCAAAGTAAAAATATGGGTAGCTGCCGCCAATAATTTCAAGGAAGGCAAACCAGATGATTACCAATTACTTGCTGAAGTGCCTGTTACTAATGAACATGCCTTGTTAGATGTTAAAAACATGCCGTCTAAATTTTATAAGGTTTGTATTGAAGGGGAATTTAATACCGTGAACAGGTGGGTGGTTTTGGAGGATAAGAAGTAGGGTTTTTGGAGATACAGGACTGTAAGAGTCAGGAATCAAGAAAAATATAACACACTAACCTTCGCTCGTCTGTGACGAGTGCTTAATATGGTTTAACGTTTGCAACGTAAATTACATTATCATCAAGATGAGGCGACATAATCGCATACCCATTTAAGTGTTAAGAAAAAAGGTAACCTATACGCGTCATTGCCTTTAGATTAGCTTCAACAAAATAATATAGGTTATTATTATTGTTGAAGCTTTCTTTTTGCTTCTTTTTCTTTGTTAATAACCTTGATTTTTGTGGAAAAAGTTAACAACGGTAAGGGTTCATTATCGTCATTGCCAGGCTTAAAGGCCTATGCCTCGATTAAATCCCTTACCGCTTGTTTTAAACTGTGACATCAAATAGAAATTAGAGTTTGGAAGGCTCATTAGTAAGGTATTG
>NZ_JBFUJG010000039.1:0-44530 GCF_056401495.1 Mucilaginibacter sp. P4_E8 | reverse complement strand
ATGTTTTATTTTATTTAATTATGTGTTTTAAATAATTAATATTGTATTAAAATATTACAGATCGTTTTCTATATTCCACAAGGATCAAATGATTTGTGATAGTGCGCCACAGGTAGCTTTAAAATAACCAATTATAGATTTTTACAGGGCTTTGGCCTTAATTTTTTTAATACAATCTTAATAATTATGCGATCAAACACGTTAAGGGTCGGCTTATTCGGTATAGGGCTGGATGCCTATTGGGGGCAGTTTTCGGGACTGGAAGAAAGACTAAAGGGGTATCTTAAAATAGTAGAAGAAAAGCTAAAGGCGGTTCACCCGGGGATAGTGAATCTAGGCCTGATAGATACAGCGGAGAAAGCCTTTGAGGTGGGCAGTCAGTTCAGGAGGGAAGACGTGGATCTGATCTTTTTGTATGTGACCACCTATGCGCTGTCGTCGACGGTTTTGCCGGTGGTTCAAAGAGCTAAAGTGCCGGTGATTATCCTGAACCTGGCACCGGAGGCGGCAATAGATTATGCGGCCTTTAACCAGATGGAAGATTGTACCAAAATGACCGGTGAATGGTTGGCCTACTGTTCTGCCTGTCCGGTACCAGAAATAGCCAATGTGTTTAAACGAACGGGTATTAAATTTCACCAGATCACAGGTATGCTGCATGATGACCCGGAATGCTGGGATGAGGTGGCTGAATGGGTAGAGGCAGCCAGGGTTGCAAATATCATGGCTTATAACCGGTTGGGTTGTATGGGGCATTATTACAGCGGCATGCTGGACATCTATAGTGATCTTACCCAGCAATACGCCAGCTTTGGCGGTCATATAGAATTATTAGAAGTGGATGAACTGGCCGGGCTGAGGAAGGTAGTTACAGATGAGCAAATACAAGAAAGGGTGCAGTTATTTTATGAACAATTTGATATACAGGAAGACTGCTCAATTGAAGAACTGGAACGGGCGGCCAAAACCTCGGTAGCGCTGGATATAATGGTAGATAAATATCAGCTGGGCTCAATGGCTTATTATTATAAAGGTACTGGTAATGTTGACAATGAAGATACGATCAGTTCGATCATTCTGGGTAACTCTTTACTTACAGCCAGGAATATCCCGGTAGCCGGGGAGTACGAGATTAAGAACGCGCAGGCCATGAAGATTATGGACAGTTTTGGAGCTGGTGGTTCCTTTACCGAATACTATGCCATGGATTTTAAGGATGATGTGGTATTGATGGGGCATGACGGTCCCGGACACATCCAGATAGCCCAGGGCAAGACCAAGGTGCGACCGTTAAAAGTATATCATGGCAAGGTAGGCCGGGGCTTGTCGGTTGAGATGTCGGTAAAAAATGGGCCGGTTACCCTGCTTTCGGTAGTAGAGCAGCAGGGTGGTAAACTCATGCTGCTGGTAGCCGAAGGGGAGTCGGTGCCGGGACCGATATTGGAGATAGGTAATACAAACAGCAGGTATAAATTCAATATAGGAGCCAGGAAGTTTGTGAACAATTGGAATAGCTATGGCCCGGCGCATCACTGCGCGGTAGGTGTAGGCCATATCAGTTCCAGGATCATAAAGCTGGGTCAATTACTCAATATGGATGTAATTCAGGTGTGTTAGATGTTGATTTTATTGCCAACAATCAACTTTGTCTGTTTAATATTATTGCAAATTGTTTCAAACTCTTTCTTTTTATAATAACATTGTGGTAAGTTTATCTTAACATAGTAGCTTTAATATTGCAAATGATTTAACTATTCGATTAAAAGTATTTAAATTTATTAAAAAAGTAGTTTTTTGAGGTTTTTATTTATTTTATTTTGTTTTATTTCTTTTATTTTTATTTATTTGAATAGAATTTAGTAAAAGCTAACCAATTAACCATTAATAATTTATTTCCTGTTAATCAGTTCCCATCCCATTTAGTGGGCTAAGAATTCATTTATTAAAAAAAACTAAACCATTATGCAAAAAAATCTCTACTATGCTATTTTCAGAAAAAAGCATTTTTATTTATTCCTGTTTGCCTTGCTTTTTAGCACCCTGGCATTCGGCCAGCAGGCGGGTAAAATCAAGGGAAAGGTAATTGACGACCGGGACGAGCCGCTTCCCGGTGTAACAGTATTAGTTAAGGGTACACAAAATGGTGTTTCAACCAATGCCAACGGTGAGTATGTTATTAATGCTGCTCCGTCTTCGGTTTTGGTATTCAGATTACTTGGCTTTGAAACAGAGGAAGCCACAATTGGTAACCGGGAAGTAATTAATATCAAATTGAAAATGGCTGCTAAAGGCCTTGATGAAGTTACCGTGAGTTACGGTAAACAACGCAGCAGGGAGGTTACCGGCTCTATCGCGCAAATCAGCGCGGCGCCATTGCAGGATATGCCTGTGGGGCAATTTGCGCAGCAATTGCAGGGCAAAGTTGCCGGTGTTGATATTTCGCAAACCAGTGGTCAGCCTGGCCGTGGTATGGCGTTCCGTATTCGTGGGGCGGCGTCACTTACTTTAGATTATCAGCCCCTGTTTGTTATTGATGGTTTGCCTATTACTGGTAGTATCAATAATATTAACCCCGATGAGATTGAAACATTTACCGTACTAAAAGACGCATCTTCTACCGCTTTATATGGTTCACGTGCGGCAAACGGTGTTATCCTGATCACCACTAAGCATGCTAAGCCAGGTGATTCAAAAATACAGTTCAGCAGTAATTATGGTGTGCAAAAGATCCCCATGAACAGGGTGCCCGACATGATGAACGCAAATCAATTTGCCACCTTTATGAATGAAAGGTACCAGGATCAGGTAAAATATGAGCCGGGTACAAATCCTAAACTTGATCCTGCTTATGCAGATCCGAGCCAATATGGTGAAGGTACCGACTGGTTTAAACTGCTTACCCGTACAGCTCCAATACAGAGCTATGATCTGACTGTGCAAACTGCGCGTGAAAAATCTACATCAACAGTAATGGCCGGCTATCAGTCGCAAGAGGGTGTTATTGTAAATACCGGCACCAGGCTTTTTTCCCTGCGTATAAATCAGGACTTAACTTTAAGCAATAATAAATTAAAGATAGGATTTAACCTTGCGCCGAGTTATCGTTTAGATCATAATAACAGGTTAAGTACAGATGGCGTTGGTGGTTTGTTCGAAAGGGTTTTTGAATCAAGCCCATTGATATCCCCATATAATCCTGATGGCACTTACACAAAAAATGTGAACTCTCCGGGTATGGTTTCCTACATCAACCCGCTCGCCCAGTTTATGTTGAATAAAGACGATTACATTACTACACGCATATTGGGTAATGCTTATTTGAATTACGAATTTTTACCAGGGCTGAGCTTAAAGGTAAACGCAGGTGCAGACAAGGGCGCTGAAACACGTAATCAATTTACTCCCGCCAGCATCACAGCCAACTCTATAGCTACAGGTTTAAGCAGTTCGGTTGATAATTACTCCTGGACAGCGGAAACAAACATTCAATACAATAAAACAATTGCTAATGACCATAATATCGAGGCTATAGTAGGTTATTCGGCGCAAAAATTTAGCCAGGTAAGTAATTCAGTGTCAGGTACAGGATTTCCAAATGACGATATACCTTACTTAAGTGCTGCTACATCTATAACCGCGGGCGCAAGTAACACTACAGAGTACTCTTTGTTATCAGCCATTGGTCGTTTAAATTATAACTATAAAGGCAAGTACCTGTTACAGGGTGCTGTACGCCGTGACGGGTCATCAAGGTTTGGAACCGACCGCAAGTACGGATATTTTCCATCTGTATCCGCAGGATGGATAGTTAGTGATGAAACATTCATGGAAAACATAAAAATGATCGATTTCCTTAAAATACGGTCAAGCTATGGTATAACAGGTAACAACACTATTGGTAATTATACCGCTATGTCGGCTTTAGGGAAATACAACTATGTGCTAAACGGAGTTTCTGTTCCGGGACAAACCATTGGTTCATTAGGAAACCCTGAACTGGCCTGGGAGCGTAACAAGCAGTTTGATGTTGGTTTAGACCTATCTATCCTGAAAAGCCGTATTAGTATTACCTATGATTATTATCATAAACTGTCAGACGGTTTGATCCAGTCAAGGCCTATTCCAAGAGCATCTGGTTTTTCGACCATCAATTTTAACATCGGGCAGTTTGCTTTCTGGGGACATGAAATAGGTGTAAATACCGTAAACTTAACCGGTAAACTAAAATGGAATAGCAGCTTTAATATTTCATTTGAAAGAAACATTATCAAATCGCTGGTTGATCCCGGATTTATCCGCAGGAACAATACCGTTTCTTCTGATTATTACCGCAACCAGGTTGGACACCATTTAGGAGAGTTTTATGGCTTTGTTTATGAAGGATTATATAAAGACGCGACAGACCTGGCCAATTCGGCCAAGTACGGCACTTCTTCTGATGTTGGTACAATTAAGGTGAAAGATATTAATAATGACGGAGTGATTGATGATGTAAACGACCGTACATTTATTGGCGATCCAACTCCCGATTTTAATTTCGGTATCACAAACACCTTTGCTTATAAAAACTTCGACCTGAACATTTCAATGGCCGGCGCTGTTGGCGGACAAATTTTAAATGCTGCCAAATGGGCCTATCAAACCAATATGGATGGTTCAAGAATGCTGCTTGCCGCTGCGCTTGATCACTGGAGATCACCCGAAGATCCTGGTTCTGGTATTTACCCAAGAACTAAAACCGGTACAACCGCTATGGGCCGCCAGGTAAATTCACAATGGCTCGAAAGCGGATCTTATCTTACAGCAAAAAATATTTCGTTGGGATATAATTTCAAATTAAAGAATGGCGGCATGCTGAAAAATTTACGGGTATATGGATCCGTTCAGCAAGCTTTTATTATAACAAGCTATACTGGCATGAACCCCGAGATCGGCTTTTCGGGCCTGGATGCCACTCAGGGTATTGGTGTGGATGAAAACGCTTATCCTGTACCAAGAACATTCTCATTTGGTATCCAAACTACATTTAAATAAGATCATTTCAATATTTAACAAGACATGAAAAAGATATATATCTTAATTACCATACTTGCATTTACAGCAGTATCCTGTAAAAAGAGTTTTATTGACCTGGCTCCCAATGACTCAGTTTCACCCGGTACTTTTTATAAAACAGAGTCTGATTTCAGGCAGGCTATAGCGGCTGCTTATGCTCCGTTGCAGGATTTATCAGTTAATGATTACTTTACTTCTGAAATGAGGTCTGATAATACCCATTACCAACCTTATCCAAGTAATCGTGGCACCGCCTATGTTCAAAGAGAGAACATATCTGATTGGGTTGACGATCCAACTAACGCTTATACCAACGCGGTGTACTTCCATTGCTATAATGGTATCTCCAGGTCCAATATCGTTATTGGGCGGTTAGCGCCTGTAAGCCTGGATGCCAGTATAAAAAATGATATTGACGGACAGGCAAAGTTTTTAAGAGCCTGGAACTATTTTAAGCTCGTAAGGCTTTTTGGCGCTGTTCCTTTATATTTAAAAGAAGTGACCAGCGCCGAGGAAGCTTTTCTGCCGCGCTCGACCGTCGACCAGGTTTATGCCCAAATCATCGCAGATGCGAATGACGCTATAAAAGAACTGGCTCCGCCGGCAAAATTTCCTCAACCTGGCCAGGCAACTAAAGGGGCGGCAACTATGTTGTTGGCCGATGTGTATATGACCCAAAAGAAATATGCTGAAGCCGAAACATTGCTCAACACATTACCAGCGATGAATTACGGATTAAATGCCGATTATGCCGACGCCTTTTCAACAACCAATAAAAACAGTAAAGAATCGATTTTTGAAATACAGTTTTTACAGGGGACAGATAAGGGAACCCAGCCAAGTAACTTTATTTACCAGTTTTTACCAAGAACTAAAAATACCGGTATAATTACCACATTTGGCACAACAGTGGTTGCTACGGATAATTCAGGTACAGGTGGTTGGAACACACCTACACAGGATCTGATAGACGCTTATGAGCCAGGTGACAAGCGCCTGGATGCCTCTATCGGGATAGCTGAGGGTACTTATAATACGAGCGATCTGTTTGTGATTACGGCCAATAAAAGTATTGTAAATTATACCCCGGCCGATGGTAAAGTGGGTGTGCCATATATTAAAAAATACCTCCATTCGCACGTAACAGCTAACAATACAAATGATAACTGGCCTATATACCGTTATTCAGGAGCACTTTTGTTATTAGCCGAAGCTCAGAATGAGCAAGGAAAATCAGGACCGGCTTTAACTAATTTAAATACAGTGCGCACCCGTGCCGGATTGCCTGCAAGCACAGAAACAGACCAGGCACAACTTCGCGCCGTTATTTTGCATGAAAGAAGGGTGGAGCTTGCGTTTGAAAATCAACGCTGGCATGACCTGGTACGCACAGGTACCGTGATCCCGGTAATGACTGCTTATGGCACTAAAGCAAAAACAATATATAAATTCTTACCTGGAAATGCGTTTGGTATTAATAATAACAGGTTGCTGTTCCCTATACCGCAGTCCGAAAGAGAATTAAACCCACAGCTAACGCAAAACCCTGGTTATTTTTAGTCATTGATTTTATTCAGCTCCTAAATTTTTAATCGTTTTTATAATTAAGTAAAATAACAGATATGGCAAATAGAACCCATTTTAGCATCGGCCTCACGATCATGAGCGCTGTAATATGTTTATCGGCACCAAAGCTGTACGCGCAAAAAAAAGCGGTGGCCATAAACTGGGACAAAACAGTTTCGGTTTCAAAAACAACGCCAACCTTACAGGTAGTGTATAACCCGATGCTGCGTGAAAATTCGCCTATCCATAAAGGTACTTTTGAAGCGTTAAAAAATTTAGGGGCCGAATATGTACGGTATGTACCGTGGTTTCCTTACCCCAAAGCTGCTGTTGTTGAGCTGAGCGCTCCCACTAAGGATCAAACATTTTGGGATTTTACCTATGCCGATCCTGCAATGCAGGATTTGATGGAAGCAACAAAAGGGCATTCCGTAGTGATAAATTTTAGTACCATACCGGTATGGATGTTTAAAATTGACAAACTGGTAGCGATTGATGCCAATCCCGACGAAGTAAACTGGGTATACAATCAGGGGAAGGAACTTCGTGATCCTACCATGAAGGAGGTGACCGGTTATTTTGTAAGGCTTTTAAGCTGGTACACCAAAGGCGGGTTTACTGATGAATTGGGTAAGTTCCACAAGTCTGGTCATTATTACAATATACCTTATTGGGAGGTGCTTAATGAACCTGATCTGGAACACAGGATGTCGCCGCAATTGTATACAAAAATATATGATGCTGTTGTTCCCGCGTTAAAAAAGGTATCGCCCAAAACCAAGTTTGTGGGCATATCAGTAGCTTATGAAACTAATCCTGAATGGTTCGAATATTTCTTAAACCCTGCAAGCCATAAACCAGGAGTGCCTTTAGAAGGAATTTCCTATCATTTTTACGGACGCCCTGCCTCTGATGATCAAACGATAGATAGCTACCAGTATTCATTTTTTGATCAGGCTAATGGCTTTCTTGACCGGGTAAGGTATATCGAAAATATACGCAAACGGCTTGCCCCACATGTATTTACCCAGATCAATGAAATTGGTACCATATTACATGACCGCGATTATAAAGGCAATATTCCTGATGCTTACTGGAATTTATCGGGCGCCATGTATGCCTACATTTACCTTGAACTAACCAAAATAGGTATTGATGTTGCCGGTGAATCACAACTGGTGGGCTATCCAACCCAGTTTCCGGATGTAAGTATGATGAACTGGAAGAACAGCAAACCTAATGCCCGCTACTGGGTATTGAAATTACTGAAAGACAACTTTGGTCCGGGTGATAAACTGCAAACCACCGCCATTCCCAGTCCCGATGTTACCGGACAGGCATTTATAACCAGTAAAGGTAAAAAGTTGCTGCTTATTAACAGGCGCGACAAAGAGGTACAGCTTGATTTGCCGGCTGACGCTAAAAATGCCCGGGTTAATTATGTAGATGTTACTACAGGTGAAAATCCCGTTGCGGAATCACAGCTGGAGAATAACACCATAACACTTAAACCATTTGCTGTGGCGGTTTTAACCATTAAATAATATCAGAATAAAGACACCTCTTCTTCTATGGGCGGTGTCTTTATTTAAATAAGGAGACGGAAATGCAAACACCTGCAGGCATAACCTGTTTGCTGGGTTTTGCAAAAATAAAATAAAATAAATATTCATGTAGCAGTTCAATAAAACCCCTAAACCAATTAAACCATTATCATGAAAACGATCTTAAAGCTGAAACATTCCAAAGCTGTTACTAAAAAAAAGAATAACAGGGTTTGTGCCGGGGGGCATACCTCCATACAAAGAGTTTTAGCGCTAATTTTAATCCCATATATTGTTTTTTCGGGTTGTAAAAAACCATCGCTTGGGCAGCAAAGTACAAATGAAAGCAATAGTTCTTCTTCCTCAAAATTAGCCACCAATGCAGTATCAGGCCCCGATTTTATGATCGCGGTTATTCCTGATACGCAAACCTATACAGGGCAAAGCACTACGTATAATTCCGTTATCGGCATGTTTTATGCCCAAACCAACTGGATTGTAAACCACCGGATCGATTCAAATATTGTTTACGTTGTTCACCTGGGCGATATCTCTGAAAATGGCGAAGATCCAACCCGCAGCCCGGTACAGTGGCGGCGGGCCGACACGGCGATGGCTAAGCTTGATGCCGCGGGTATCCCGTACGGCATGGCGGTAGGCAACCATGATCAGGGTAACCATGACCCGGTTGGCGGCGGAACTAACACTAATGACCGCGGAAGCTGTTTCAGCACCACGGTGTACTATAATCAATATTTTGGCTTTGCTACTCCGCGGTTTAGTGGGATGCCTTTTTACGGCGGGCATTATGGCAGCAATAATGATAGTCATTATGATCTGTTCAGTGCCGGCGGCTATGATTTTATTGCCATCTATATTGAATATGATGACCGCACAGACGCAGCGTCTGTAACCGAAAGAGACAATATGAACAACTGGGCGAAAGGTCTTTTAACAGGAGCCTACGCTGATAGAAAAGCCATTGTTGTTACGCACTATGCAGGCAGCCCCGCAACTCCATCAACATACTCTGCCCAAACCCAGGAAATTTATAATAAGCTAAAAGCCTGTGGTAATGTATTTATGTTTTTAGGCGGACACGTAAATGGCGAAGGCTACAGGCAGGATACTTACGGTGGAAAAACCATAAAAACATTCGTTTCAGATTACCAGTTCAGAACGCTTGGAGGTAATGGTTATATGCGTTTAATGAAGTTTTCTACCGCCAAAGACCTCATCAGTGTAAAAACTTTTTCACCCTATATTTCACAGTTTGAAACCGATAGTGACAGCCAGTTTACAAGGCCGTTATTCCATGAGCAAACGGCCACCCGCACCTGTGATTTTGACAGGGATGGTTTATCAGAGCTATCCTTCTTTAATTTGGGTGTATGGAAGGTTCAGGGGATGTCAAACGTAACTTATGGAAGCGCTACACAGGGAGATCTGCCTCTTTCTATGGATTACGATGGTGATGGTAAAACTGACCTGGCTGTATGGCGGCCATCTAATTTTACCTGGTATATTAAACTGTCCACCGAGATGACAGCCGTCTACGGGCAAACTGGTGATATACCTATACCTGCGGATTACAATGGTGACGGAAAAGCGGATGTTGCCATGTTCAGGCCATCAAGTCCTTACCACTGGTATATCAAAGACCAAACTGGGTATGATTATGGCGAAGCCGGGGTTATACCCGTACCCGGCGATTATGATGGCGATGGTAAGGTAGATGCTGCTTATTATAAAATATCCACAGGAATGTGGAATGTAAGGGGGCAGATCACCAATAAACATTATGGCGATGCAGGATATATACCCGTACCGGGAGATTATAACGGCGATGGCAAAACAGATGTGGCCATTTTTGATCCTGCAACAGGCATCTGGCACCTGGATGGCGCCAACACAGGCGTTAACAATGTAACTGTATTAACACCGGTTGCCGGAGATATCCCTGCACCAGGCGATTATTTTGGTGATGGAAAAACACATCCTGCTATTTATCGCCCGTCAAACCAAACATTGTACATGTATAATAACGGAGCGGTTACAACCACTATTTATGGGGGTAGCGGCGATAAACTGCTGAATCTGCCATATTGTATCCGTAAATTCTTTTTCCCGTGATGGGAGATTTAAAATAATAACACCATAAAACCGGGCAGAATTTAGTTGTCCGGTTTTATCAATATAGCTTATGAACATCAACAGAAGGAAATTTTTAGAAGTTAGCTCTATCGCGGCAGCAGGCGCCGCGCTTTTTAATTCCAATACCATGGCAGCTGTTGTTAATGGTGTTCATGCTATTGATATAAATGAGTTACGAAGAAATTTTCTCCATCCGCCTGATGCTACAAAGTCATCGTGCTACTGGTGGTGGTTCAATGGTCTTGTTGACCAGGAAGGTATAACCCGCGATCTGGAAGAATTTAGAGCCAAAGGCATGGGCGAGGTTTTGCTGGTAAACTCGGCCGGGGGGCTGGGCGGCGTGCCGTTCCCGCAAGGAGTAAAGTTTTTATCAGAAGAGTGGAAAGCGCTTTACCGCCATGCCATGAAAGAAGCAAAACGACTGAACATTGCAGTCGGTGTCAATCTCTCTTCGGGCTGGTGTATGGGCGGCCCATGGATAAAGCCCGAAAATTCAGGGCGCTGGTACCTGCAATCGGAACTATCAGTTACCGGTCCGCTAAAATTCTCAGATAAATTACCGCTGCCGGGTAACAGGGTAGGATATGATAATGTGTTTAATCCGCCCGGCTTTAAAGAATATATTGATCTGCCGCTTGAACAACTGGATTACGAGGATACAGCCATTGTGGCTATACCTGATAATGGTTCAGGGAGCAATCGCATCAGTGACGAACGTGCTAAAGTGCTGGCTGCTAAAACCAATCATAAAGATGCCAGTAATTTCATCCTGGCAACGGCTGTTATGGGCCCGGTTTTAACGGAATGGCATAATAACCCGGCAGATCAGCCGGTTCCGTTTGTTGAGGTTATTGACTTGACCGGCAAGGTTAATCAAGATGGTCATCTTGATTGGGACGTGCCACAAGGCAAGTGGAAAATAATCCGTACCGGCCACCGGATGACAGGTTCCAGGTTAATGATAGCCCAGCCGGAAGCGGATGGCCTGTCTATTGATTGGTTTAACCGTAAAGGAGTGGAGCTACAGTTTGAAAACATCGGCAGGATATTACTGGATGAGGCCGCGAAAGTTGGCAATAAACCAAAATATTTTTGCGACGACAGCTTTGAGGATGGATTTCCAAACTGGACCGCAAACATACTTACGCAATTTGAAAAATACCGGGGCTATAATGCCAAACCTTATCTGCCTGTTCTATCAGGTTATATCATTGGCAGTGCAGAAGTGTCTGACCGCTTTTTAAATGATTATCGTAAAACATTAGGTGATTGCATGGCCGACGAACATTATAAACGTTTTGCCGATTTATGTCATGACGCTGGCATATTGGTACAAAATGAGGCGGCAGGGCCCAGCCGTTCGGGTACTATTTGTTTAGATGGATTAAAGAACCTGGGTCGCAGTGACTTCCCGATGGGGGAGTTTTGGCTGGGGCCAAATCACGAAGATGAAAGCACCCTGACCGACGATAAGTCTTATGGTGTATCGCGGCTGGATAAAGGTCAAAACAAAGTTACTAAAATGGCTGCGTCAGCAGCACATATTTATGGCCGTGAAACGGTATCTGCAGAAGCATTTACCACTATGCGACACTGGCTCGACTATCCCGGCTCTCTTAAGCAAGCTTTGGACAGAGCCTATTGCGAAGGTGTGAACCGCATAGCTATTCACACCTCAACTGCTACCCGACCACAAGATGGTAAGCCTGGCTATGAATATGGCGCCGGTACACATTTTAACCCTAACGTAACCTGGTGGGAAAAATCAGGTGCTTTTTTTGATTATGTAGCCCGCTGCCAGTACCTGCTTAGGTCTGGTAAGTTTGTGGCCGATGTTTTATTTTATAATGGAGATACAGCGCCTAATTTGGTGGCACAAAAACATATAGATCCGTCTCTTGGCAAAGGGTATGATTATGACGTATGCAATGAAGAGGTTTTATTAACCCGCCTGTCTGTTAAAAACGGCAGACTTATTTTGCCCGACGGCATGAGCTATAACGTGCTGGCGTTACCAGATAACAACAGGATGCCATTGGCTGTATTAAATAAGATCGGCAGTTTGGTAAAAGCTGGTGCTACAGTTATCGGGCAAAAACCTTTGCAGGATTCCGGGCTTAAAAATTACCCGCAGTGTGATGAGGATATAAATTCTTTGACCAAGCAACTGTGGGGTAATATTGATGGACAAAATATCAAACTAAACCATTATGGCAGTGGCCGGGTAGTTTTTGGTGATACCATCAGGCAGGTTTTATTTCAGGATCATATCCTTCCTGATTTTGAATATACCGGGGGAGATGGTGATTGGGTAGATTTTATCCATCGTACAACACCCGTGGCCGAGATCTATTTTATAACCAACAGGCATAGCAAACCGCTGCAATCAACCTGCACATTCAGGGTTAAAAATCGTACGCCTGAGATCTGGGATGCTGTTACCGGCAAAATCAACAACAAAGTTGGCTTTAGGCAGGTAAATGGCCGGACTGAGATTCCGTTAAAGTTTGATGCGTTTCAATCCTGGTTTATTGTATTCCCCGTAAATTCATCGGCGTCAATAATAAAAAGTGCGAATAATTTTCCGGAACTAAAGCCGGTAAAAGAACTGACCGGAGCCTGGAATGTGGCGTTTGATACCAAATGGGGAGGCCCAAAGGCGGTGGAATTTGCCAGTTTGCAGGATTGGAGCCAGCACCCCGATGAAGGCATTAAATATTATTCGGGAAAGGCGGTCTACACCAAATCATTTGACCTGGGAGCATATACTGATCATAAACCGGTTTACATTGACCTGGGTACTGTAAAAAACATTGCTGATGTAAGTATTAATGGTAAACCCCTCGGAATTGTGTGGACTGCCCCATGGCGAATAGATGTTTCATCAGCATTAAAAGCAGGTGAAAACGTGCTAAAAATAGAGGTGATCAACCTATGGCCAAACAGGCTGATTGGTGATGCGGCATTGCCTGCCGAAAAGCGATTAACCAATACCAATATTGAATTTAAAAAGGATGCGCCGCTATTACCCTCAGGTTTGCTGGGGCCGGTAACGGTACAGATTGAAAATTAGCCTGAACGTGGCTATCATAAATGTTGTCAAAACCTAAATTATGAGCTTAAACAGAAGGAAATTTATACAGTTGGGTTCGGTAACCATTGCCGGGCTGCCATTAACGCGTATCACCAAAAACGCGGCATGGTATAATTTTAATGGCGATAAAGCTTTGCCGGCTGATGATCTGTACACGGCTTTTAAAGACCCCATAAATACATCAAAACCATTTGTACGGTGGTGGTGGAATGGCAACAGGATTGTGAAGGAAGAGCTTTTACGCGAGCTGGATATGCTGAAAGGTTTGGGTATTGGTGGTGTGGAGATCAATTCCATCCGGTTCCCGGAAACTGCCGACCCGTTAAATTACAAAGAATATGAATGGCTAAGCGATGGCTGGTTGGATATGCTTGATTTTACACTGAAAGCGGCTAAAGAACGTGGAATGATCTGTGATATTATTGTAGGATCGGGTTGGCCATTTGGCGGGGAGTTTTTAACAAAAGACGAACAAACACAGATCATGGCCCTGAGCACCAAAGATATTAGCGGACCGCAAACGCTTCAAATATCGCGTGAAGAATTATTGAAAATAGTTGATCCGCCGATCTCGTCAAAAAGTACCAAAAACTTTAAAGAATTAAGTGTACTCAGGTTAGCGCCAGCTAATTTGGAAAGTATAGATAAGGTGATTAACCTCGATACGCAGATCGGTCAGGAAATGATAACGGTTAATGTACCGGAAGGTAATCATGTGTTGTATTTCCTGGTGAAAATTACAGGATTTATGGCCGTAATGTTTGGTGCTCCCGGTGCCAGCGGACCGGTTTTAAATCATTATAATAAGGATGCGGTACAAAAATACCTCAACAAAATGTCTGATGCCATTGCGCCCAAAATAGGGCTAATGGGTAATAAATTCAGATCGGTATTTACAGACAGTTTGGAACTGGAAGGGGCCAACTGGTGCGATGATATGCTGGAGCAGTTTGAAAAACGTAGAAAATACCCGCTTAATGCCTATCTACCTTTTATACTGTTTAAAACCGGGCGGTTAGGAAGGGCGCTTGATGAAAAATATGGTGCTGTCCCCGGCGATCAACTAAGGGATACTTTAGACCGGGTGAGGTATGATTTTGAAATAACCAAGATGGAGTTGTTTCAAGAGCGGTTTTTGGATACGTTTTTAAATTGGTGTAAAACAAATGGCGTTAAATCAAGGGTACAGGCGTATGGCCGGGAATATCATCCTTCTGATTCCAGTATGCAAATTGATATTCCTGAATGTGAAACCTGGCTCCGCACGCACATAGGACAGGAGTTAAAGGATTTTGATTACAAACAAGGCAGGGCTTATTCGGAGGTAAATAAATTCGTTTCGTCGGGAGCAAGACTGGCCGGTAAAAAGATTATCAGCTGTGAGGAGATCACGAATACCGAGGTGGTTTTTAATGCCACACTTGAAAAGATAAAACAAACCGGTGATCAAAGCAATTTGTCGGGTGTAACTCATTCCATATTGCATGGGTTTAATTATAGTCCGGCTGATGCACCATTCCCCGGCTGGATCAGATATGGTACTTTCTTTAATGAACGGAATCCGTGGTGGCCTTATTTAAAACAATGGGTAGGTTATAAAGGAAGATTGTCGGCAGTTTTCCAGAACGGTACACTGGTATCTGATGTGGCGGTTATGCACCCGCTGCCCGATCTGTGGAGCAAATACGCGGCGCAATGGGACCCCTTCCCAGAAAGGGCATTGCCGGAGTATGTACATAATATATGGGAGGCTATTCATCAAAATGGCAGCGGCTGTGATTACGTAAGCGAAAGTATTTTACAAAAAGCCACCTTCCCGAATGGAAAGCTTGCCTATGGCCCGAGGCAATATAAGGTACTGCTGATTGTGGAAGCAGAGACCATACATACGGATACAGCCCAAGCAATAAAAAGGTTTGCGGATGCGGGCGGGCAAATTATTTTCATCGGTAAATATCCGTACAAAGCACCCGGATATAATAACCATGCAGTATTTGACAAACAAGTGAATGATATTATAAAAGGAATAAAAAGTAAAAATGTAGTTATGTACCCGGCACCAATACCCAGCGGTAAAATAATTGACTGGTACAAAAGTATACAGGAACGATTTGGCATTAAGCCTTATATGAAAACGGATAACCCTCAGGCATCCGTTAGCCAGGTTTATTATAAATTTGATAATGCCGACGCGTTTTTTATCTCCAATTACAGCAACAATAAACGGTTTGAATTTAACGCGGAATTTGATGTGGCGCCAAATAAAACAGCCTGGCTATGGGATGCCGAAACGGGTGACCGCTACCTATACCCCACAGCAGGGAAGAAAAATCAGTTGAAAATTACACTTGGTCCGGCAGAAACCAAGTTGATAGTTTTTGATCATAACAGTCACGGTAAAGTATATAGCCCGGTTGACTTTTCAAAAAAAGCTGTACTAACTGTTACTTCACCCTGGAGTTTAACACTTAATCATGTTAACGGCAGTAAACAAACTCAAAAACTGGATAGGCTGGTTGATTTTAAGGAGGACATCAACCTGGTTGCTTTTGCAGGCAATGCCGTATATGAAAATTCATTCGAGGTAAATAACGTGGGCGGGATAAGCTATTTGAATTTAGGAAAAGTAGAGGGTGTTAGTGAGGTTACGCTGAACGGGAAAAATTTGGGTAACCACTGGTATGGCGATCATGTTTACCCGGTAAAAGATGTTATTAAACAGGGAAATAACACACTGGTTATTAAGCTTACCACAACCCTGGGCAATTATATGTATTCATTAAAAGATAATAAGGACTCTATGAAATGGATCAGGGGCAAAAAACAGCCGCTTTATTCGATGGGTATTTTAGGACCGGTTGAGTTGGGGTAGATCAGTAATTAACAAATAAAACTCAGAAAAAAGGGTGAAGAAAAAGATGGTTGTAAAGCCCATCTTTTTCTCAAAAGGTTAATTAAACTATAATAACCTTAACATCTTTTTCTTCTATTGCCTTTACAGTGTTCTTTGAAACTTTGTTATCAGTAATGATATAATGAACTTGTTCCAGGCTGCATATCCGGCCAAGGCCGCGTCTGTCAAACTTAGTGCTGTCGGCTAAAATAACTATGGTTTGCGCGGTTTCAATCATTTTTTGATTAAGCGTGGCTTCCGATAAATTAGATATGGTTATACCAAAGTCTATATCTATGCCATCAACACCTAAAAATAGTATGCTGCAGGAAATATCATCTAAAACACTCATAGCATGTGCTCCGGCAACTGACGAGGAATTTTGCCTGATCAAGCCGCCCAATTGTAATACTTCTACATTAGGGCGATTGCTTAGCTCCAATCCCACTTTTAACGCGGGGGTAATAACAGTAAGATGTTTGTTTGGATGAAGCATGCGTGCCAGTTCAAAAACCGTAGTGCCCGAACCTATCATGATGGAGTCAGTTTGGCCGATGAGCTCAATTGCCGCTTTTGCGATCCTTTTCTTTTCGTCAGAGTTTATAAACTCTTTTTCGTAAATAGGGCGGTCAACAGCATAGGGATTGTTTATGGATGCGCCGCCATGTGTTCTGAATAAAAGGCTTTTGTCTTCTAATAGTTTTAAATCCTTTCTAATGGTTACTCCGGTCACACCCATTTCTTCCACCAGGTCAATAATATTGACTTTTCCTTCTTTTTTTACCTTTTCAAGTATAAACTGGTGCCTGTCAGTTATGTTTTTCATTTTTATTTTAAAAAATATGATCTAAAAGTAAAGAAAAATATTGTCAACAAGGCTTTTAATTTATATTCGTTTTATATTTCAAAACATTTTTTTTAATTAAATTTTGTTTTATTTAGTTTTAAATGCTTTATTTGTTTAAGATTAAATCTGCTGGTTTAAGCTTTTTTAATTAAAATAAACCTAACAGGATGGTAATGCCAATTGCCGTTCTTTAAAGCGCTAACCAATTAATGATTAAAGTAAAAATAAATGACGAATTCAGGCAATTCAGTACTCGATAAAGCAGGTATTCCAAGGCACCTTGCCTGGGGTTATCTGGGCATCCTGATTTTTATGATGGGCGATGGTGTTGAACAAGGCTGGCTAAGTCCWTATCTTTTAGGAAGGGGTTTAACTATACAACAATCGGCATCACTGTTTACAGTTTATGGGGTAACCATTGCCATATCATCCTGGTTTTCGGGTGTTTTGGCCGAAAGTTACGGGCCTAAAAAGACCATGATGACGGGGATTCTGTTATATATTTTAGGTACGGTTGGCTTTGTGGGGTATGGTATGCCTGAGCTGCATTTCCCTGTTATGCTGATCACCTATGCTATTAGGGGATTTGGATATCCGCTTTTTGCCTATTCATTTTTAGTTTGGATAACATACAGGAGTCCGCAACAAAAACTGGGTACAGCGGTTGGGTGGTTTTGGTTTGTTTTTACCGGCGGATTAAATGTTTTTGGCGCTTATTATTCAAGCTGGGCAATTCAGCACCTGGGATACCTTAATACATTATGGAGTTCTATATTTTGGGTTGTATTGGGTGCATTTTTCGCACTCGTATTAAATAAGGATAAATTTAAAGCCGATGCCAATTCAGGTGGGGTGAGCAAATCAGAAGAACTGATAAAAGGACTCACCATTATGAAAGAAGAGCCTAAGGTTTTGCTCGGAGGCATTGTGCGCATCATCAATACAACTGCCCAGTTTGCTTTCCCGGTATTTCTGCCAACATATATGGCGGCTCACGGATTTTCAACTACCGCGTGGCTGCAAATATGGGGTACAATTTTTACCGCCAATATTGCCTTTAATTTAATTTTCGGTTTTGTGGGCGATAGCCTGGGCTGGAAAAATACAGTGATGTGGTTTGGCGGGGTTGGGTGCGCAGTGACTACTTTACTTTTCTATTATTCCCCTGTTTTATTTGGGGATAGTTTTTGGCTGGTAATGCTTAGTGGTGTATTGTGGGGAGCTTTGCTGGCGGGTTATGTGCCGCTGTCGGCACTTGTTCCATCACTGGTTAAAAAAGATAAGGGAGCGGCCATGGCCGTATTAAACTTGGGTGCCGGTTTGGCGGTATTTGTGGGACCGGCTATAGTTGGGATTTTTATCGGGATTGTTGGCAACGAGGGTGTAGTTTGGATATTAGCGGGCCTGTATTTAATCAGCGCTATATTAACCTGGTTTATTTCATTACCTGATAATGCAAAAACGGCGCATTCCGCAAAAGAATCGCCCGGAATACTATTTAAAATAGAGTAAAATCCCCTTGAAAAATTTACTAATAAAATACAGATAACATATATGAGGATATTGATAACAGCTCCATACAATCAAAAAGGGCAGGATATACTCTCCGGTAAATTTGGAGAAGTTATTTATAAACCCTGGAAAGATAATGGCAGGGCATTTAACGAAAGTGAACTAAATAAACTAATTGATGAAACGCACGCTGATGCTTTAATTACAGAGCATGATAATGTAACGGCCAATGTGATAAACCTTCATCCAGAATTACAATTTATTGGGGTTTGCAGGGGCACGCCGTCAAATGTTGACCTTGAGGCGGCCAAAAAGAAAGGCATACAGGTGTTTTATACACCCGCACGTAATGCCCAGGCTGTAGCCGAACTGTTTATATCAAACGTGATCAGCCTGATGCGTAATACTATTCCGAGCTGGCAATGGTTAACCGGGAAAAACTGGGGCGAAGGTGCCCATACCTCATACCTGCAATTTAAAGGCAATGAACTGGCCGGAAAAACCATTGGTATGGTGGGTTTTGGTGCGGTAGGTCAAAGAATTGCGGAAATGATTAAAAGTTTTCCCTGTCATATAAAGTTTTACGATCCTTTCATAGTAACCACCAACCCTGATTATCATAAAACATCGCTGGAAGATATTTTTGAAAGCAGCGATATTGTTTCAATCCATTTACCGGTTAACGATCAAACAATTGGTATGATTGATAAAAAATTGATCTCAAAAATGAAACCCGACGCCATATTTGTAAATACAGCCCGGGCCAGCGTTGTAAAACGTGATGATTTGCTTAGCGCGATTGAAAATAACAGGATCAGAGGGGCCGTGTTGGATGTGTTTGATTTTGAACCACCTGATCAACAGGATTATCGTTTAATTAATCATCCTCATGTATTGGCTACACCGCACACTGCAGGCGCTACGCACGAAGTTGAAGATCATCATGTTGATATTTTAAATGAAAGAATTTTAAGATGGGCTTCATCAGGTGAGATCAATAACGCGGAAGAAAAAAAAACAGCCTGATCAGGAATGGCATCTACAGAAGCATATATTGTAATTGATATTGGTACCGGTAATGTACGTGTTGCAGTGGCAGCCGTTACCGGAGAAATATTGGGTATTGATCGTGAAAACATCATATACCATAAAGACACAAACTATCCCGAGGCATTATATTTTGATCCGGAACAGCTTTGGGAGCAGGTTACCGCGTTAACAAAAAGCGCTTTGACCCAGGCAGGCGATGTGCATATTCTTGCTTTAACCGCTACCAGTCAGCGCGAGGGGATTGTGCTGCTGGATAAATATGGAAAATCGCAGATTGGATTGCCCAATATTGATCACAGGGGCAGGGAGTGGGAAAGCCTGATTGGGGATAAAAGCTATGTATACCAGCTAACAGGGCGTTATCCAACTTCACTCTTTTCTGCAATGAAAGTTGTTGGCATCCGCGAAAAACGAAAAGAGATCTGGAATGATTTTTCCACCTTTTTGAGTATTAGCGATTGGATAGAGTATAAACTAAGTGGAATTGCTCACTATGAACACTCGCAGGCTTCAGAAACTTTATTGTATGATGTAGAGAAAAAGGATTGGTCGGCAGAGCTGTGCGCTGTTTTTGATATAGATCTGTCAGTATTACCGCAATTAACAGATTCCGGAACAATTTTAGGGGTTATTACCAAGGAACAGGCAGCGAGTTTTAACATCGCTCATGATGCACAGGTTATAGTAGGTGGCGCCGATACGCAATTGGCCATAATCAGTACCCAGCCAGAAACCAACGATGTTGTAATTGTATCGGGTACAACTACGCCGATTATTAAATTGACCGATAGATATGTGACCGATGGAAAAGAGCGGACCTGGACCGGAAGGCATGCTGACGAAAGTAGTTTTATGTTTGAAGCTAATGCCGGCGTTACCGGGCTTAATTATCAGCGGCTAAAGGAAATTTTTTATCCCAATGAAGATTATGATGTAATTGAGCGGGAGTTATCAGAGATAAGCAGTTTTCAATGTGTTGCATCATTAGGATCGTTATTGGCCGACGAAAAAATGCCCCTTACCAAAGGTGGTTTCGTTTTTGACGCGCCGGTTTCGCACCAGTTAACCCGTGCAAGTTTTGTTTGGGCAACCCTTTGGGATATCGCCTGTAGTATATGCGAAAATTATAAAACATTAAATGAGGTTAGTCCTCATGAACAGAATTATATATGGGCCTGTGGTGGCGGCGTTCAGAGCCATACTTTAAGGCAGTTCATAGCTGCTTTACTAAATAAAAAAGTAATGATCCGTAACAGTTACCGTCAATCATCGGTAGTTGGGGGTGTTTTAATATGTAATAAAGCACTTGGGAAAAATCAGCCGCCTGCCATAACCCTGGAGGTTGTTGAACCCGCTGAAATGAGGCATTACGCATCGTTGCATAATGAGTGGAAAAAGACCCGTTCATCGTTTAAACAAATATTCAGTTAATGGCGCCATATTTTATAGGGATTGATATTGGCACACAGGGAGCAAGGGTTGTTTTGATCGATGCGAAAGGATCGGTTATTTCATCCGCAGAACAGGTTTTTCCCCTAAATGATCAATCACGGGAAGAGCAATCTCCCGCGGCATGGTGGGAGGCTTGTTACCGGTCGTTATCCGGCTTATTAAAGGAAGCGGCAAGGGCAATTGTTGGTAATATAAAAGCTATTGCGGTAACCTCCACATCGGGTACGGTAATTCCATTGGATCAAAATAATGTGCCATTGCATCCCGCCATTATGTACAGCGATAAACGATCAGTTAAGCAGGCTGAAAAGTGTACCAATGCAGCGCTGAAATATCATAACAGTGGTTATACGGCTTTTAATTTTTCGAGCGGTTTGGCAAAAATGGTTTGGTTCCAGGAAACTTATCCTGCTAAAGCCGATAAAATTGCCAGATGGATCCACGCGGCAGATTTTGTAACCGGTATGTTAAGTAATATATGGGGCATAACCGACTATACCAACGCATTTAAATCAGGCTATGATGTTAGTAAGTACGAATGGCCCGAATATCTGTACACCCAACTTCCGTTGAAAAAAGAATGGTTACCCAAAGTTGTTCCATCGGGAACGGTGATTGGCACTATTTCAAAAGATATAGCCCGAAATTTTGGTTTGCCTGAGGATGTTAAAATTACAGCAGGCATAACAGATGGATGCGCGTCGCAGATAGCGTCAGGGGCTATAAATCCCGGCGAATGGAATACCACCATAGGCACAACCATGGTGATAAAGGGGGTAACTAAAAATGAAATACTTGATCCTTTAGGCCGCTTATATAGCCATCGGCACCCAGCCGGTTATTGGATGCCGGGCGGTGCCAGTAATACCGGGGCAGATTGGGTGACCAATGAATTTGGTGATGACCTGGCTAATTTAAATGAACAAGCTCGTCAGCTTATTCCTACTCATCACATAGCCTACCCGCTGCGGCAGGAAGGAGAGCGCTTCCCTTTTATAGCACCACAGGCCAGGGGCTTTGAACCCGATGAATTAACCAGGGCGGAGCGGTTCACGGCAAATATGGAAGGCGTGGCCTATCTTGAACGGTATGCTTATGAAATGATCGAACATCTGTCTGGCGAAAAAGTGAATGCGGTTTATACCGCAGGAGGAGCCAGCAATAGTGATACGTGGCTCACTATCAGAAGCAATGTATTGAACAAGCCTATCTATAAAATGAAACATGTATCGGGTGCTGTAGGTGCAGCTGTTTTGGCGGCATCCAAAACGCATTTTGATTCGGTAATTGAAGCCGTAAAGCAATTGGTTGTAACTGAAAAAGAGATCACACCTGAAAAGGAGCTGACTGAAAAATATGAAGTCAATTATCAAAAATTCTTATCCGTTATGCAGCATAAAGGCTATATGAAAGGAGGTTTTGATGCTTAGTGTTTATTTATTAAGGCATGGTGAAACCACCTATAATGCCGACGGTAATCGCTACTGTGGCCGCACCGATGCCAGTTTGACAAGCAAAGGTGTGAAACAGGCTGTAAATGTTTATAATCAGTTAAAAGATGAAAATTTTGACGCGGTTTATTCATCTCCGTTGAGCAGGGCATGCCTTACAGCCCAAATAGCAACAGGGAGCCAGGAAGTGCAAACAGATGAGCGTATTATTGAAGTGGATTTTGGTAATTGGGAGGGCAAAACAAAAGAAGAATTTATTGCCGAAGATCCGTCTTTATGGGATGCATGGATGCGTGACCCTACAAATAACAAAGCCGGAGGTACAGGTGAAACTGGGAGGGAAGTTATTGAAAGGGTAAATGCTTTTTTTAATGAAATGTTGCAAAAGCACGCAAATGAAACCATAGTAGTGGTAGGGCACAATGGCATAAACCGCCTGTATATGGCGTATAAATTGGGCATGGAATTAAAAAACTACCGGAGAATATTCCAGGAAAACTCCGCTATTACGTTTTTTGAACTGGATGATGCCGGCGAGATCACCTTAAAAAAACTAAACGCGTAAACTATATTAAAAACCCCATGAACAGGCTATCACCTACCAAAATATTTTTATTGTGCCTGCTGTTAGTTGCAACAGCAAAAATTTCAAGCGCGCAAACGGAAATAAATGTGCTTCAATTTAAAAACACAAAGGAGTTTCAGCAGTATTTTAAACATACCGGGAGAGATATGCCCGTGATCAGCGGTCATCGTGGCGGAACAACTACCGGTTACCCCGAAAATTGCGTAGCCACGTTCGAAAATACCCTTAAACATACCCCCGCCTTTTTTGAGATCGATCCCCGGTTAACCAGGGATAGCGTGGTTGTTTTAATGCATGATGAAACGCTCGACCGTACAACAACAGGTAAGGGCAAGGTATCAGATTATACTTTTGCTGAGCTACAAAAATTCAGGTTAAAAGATCCCCAGGGTAATGTTACCGATTACAAGATACCAACACTTAAAGAAGTCATTTTATGGAGTAAAGGTAAAACGGTAGTAAACCTTGACCATAAAGATGTACCGCTTGAAATGACCGCCAAAATATTAAAAGAGTGCAAAAACGAAGAAGTAATGTTAACGGTGCATAACGCCCAGCAAGCCCGGTTTTATTACGACAATAACCCTAAAAATATGATGTCGGCATTTGTGCTCACGAAAGAGGCTTTTTACACTTATGAAAAGGCTGGGGTTCCGTGGAAAAATATGATAGCCTATATTGGTCCGACTAACAAACCGGAAAATAAAGAGCTGTTAGACATGCTTCATGCTAAGGGTGTTATGTGTATGATTTCGGCAGCGCCATCGTATGATAAATTAAAGGACCCGGCTGAGCGTGCCAATCATTACCGTGAAACGTTTGCCATGGGTGCCGATATTTTGGAGTCGGACTTGCCAATTGAGGTAGCAGAAGCCATAAAATCAATTATGCCTGCATCCGGAATTCAAAAGAAATTTTGGGGCAGGGTAAAATTATAATAGATAGGTATACATTATTCTTCTTCATAAAAAGGGCACCCGGGATAACGGAATGCCCTTTTTTTATAAAAAAATGCCTGATTGCAAATGCAATATCAGCATACATTGTTACTTTGGTTTTCGGGTATTATCAACTGCATGGACAAATAAAGGGATACTCTTTATTGTCAATAATTGGTTTTATACCAAAGAAATCATTCAGCACTGATTCAGCGGTGCAGAAAGCCCCCTCAACCCAGGCCTGGTCATTTGAATAGGCTTCGCCAACTATGAAAATGTTAGCATCGGCTCCCTTTATCAGTTGCGATGGCTTGCGGATCTTCTGCTGCACATCGCAAATATCATAATGCGCCGCATATGCATGGTACCCCGCGTTAAACGGCGGCAACGACCAATCCATGTACCGGGTTTCTAAAGGTTCAGGCACTATGCTATAGTCTGCCGCCGGTCCAAAATGTATGGCTGCCAACTGCTGACGCAGCATTTTTACCATTACCTCAGGGGCTTTGCGCGGCCCAATCAAAGGCTGATAGTTTTCTGAGAATGGGATTTTCTCTACGGAGTCCGTAGAGTATTCCAGCTCTTCCCAAAAACTGGTGAATTGCTCGTCGTCATAGCTGGCCAATATCCCATAAACGGGCTTAGCGGTTTTGTCGAGCGCATTATTGCCAAAATAAACAACCTGCCTTATAGGGGTATCGGTTACGCTTGGCCCTATGGTGTTGCGTTCGGCAGCTGCAAGTAATTGGGCCTGCTGCACAGCCGTAAGCGGCACACCAATGCATTTTTCAACATTGCTTATCAGGTCAGCAGCAGAAGCAAATGGTGTTTCAATAACTACCGGGTTCTTGCTTTTTTGTATATCAACCAGGTATTGTTGCGGAAAACCCTCCGCGCCAAGCGCTTTCAGCACATCGGTTGTTACTTCATAGCTGATGATGGGTGCCGGGTAAGCAGGCGGGTTTGCAGCAGTGGCCATCCACCAGGGCGAATTAAAAAACATCCCCACTTTATAAGATGGCTGCAGCACCGCCGACTCCAAATATAATTGCACTTTTCGGTGATTCAGAACATCTAACCCTTTATGATCTTCATAGCGGGTTGCCTCTGCAATCAGGTCTAACGAACCGCGGGGCATAGCCATCCATGCAGCATCCGTGGTTTTTGTGGCCGATTTTTTATCCGGGTGCTCACGTTTGGCAATGCTGTAACGGATCACATTGTCAATTTCAAGAATAGAATGCAAACGGGTGTTTGGACTATACTCAAAATTAACACCTTTTTGTTTTGCCAATTTCACAATAGCATTAAACAAGGCATTGAACATGCTTGAATAGCCATGTGTAAGGGTTTTGTATTCGGTGCCTGGTGTAAATTCATTATTAGCCTGAAAGGCTACGGCCGAATTCCAGTTGATGACGTTAGAGGTATAACCATTACCATCGTTGGTGTAATTATACCCTTCTGATCCCAGCTGATCAAACATCAGGTTCCAGTATCCTATATTTTTCAGGAGATCGCCTTTCTGAAAAACAGACGATTCCGGCAGATCAGCAGTGATCTTTCCATCCTGATAAAATTTGCACCACTCGGTACGGGTTTTAGGGCCTTTATCTTTGGTAACAGCCAGGCTTTCAACAATGTTGAACCCATTATCGGGCGGTTGACTTGCGCCATTGTTCTTTACATTATATGGAGCCGGGTTGGTTTCGCTTATATCATTATAATACATGTTTTTGGTGCGCAGATAATAAAGTGGATTGGTTGACTCATTGAACGGGATCGAATATTTATCCAGGTCAAGCTGTTTAATAACCGTTGTAACCAATCGGTGGCCACCGCTCATAGCTTCATTTTTTCCGTCCCATTCTGAGTAGCGCATACCGCCCAATTCCAGGTATGATTTTGTTTTATCGTTTTGGTAGTGCCAGGTACAAACGCGGGCTCCGGCGGCGCGGGTCCCTTTATGCTCATTTGTAAAATCGTACTGGCCCCAATCATACAATTCAAGGGTATCGCCGTGATTAAGCTGTTTTGATTGATGCTGCTCACCGGTGGTTTCGCCATTCAATAGCCGCCATGCGGTATAAAGCCCCGAGGCACCGGCACCGAAAATAGAATAAGTTTTATTTTTCATGTTGATTTAGGTTATAGGTGTATATAATTTTTTAGTGGTTGGTTATTCTAATCCAAGTCTGCGCATTTGGCCGGGAAGATCTTTTTCGGGGATCACTACTTGTACCAGCGTAGGTTTATTGGTTTTTGTTTTTAATTTTTCCAGTAGTGCATCAAGTTCCTTTACTGTTTTAACAATGTGCCCCTCGGTCCCAAAAGCTTTTGCAAGCGCCAGGTAGTCCCATTTGGGGAGTATGTCAAAAGCATCAAATTTATGCTGAGGGCCGGGCTTAAACGAGTCCATATCAACATAAACCTGCTCAATAGCATACACGCCGTTGCTCATTACAAATATCACCGCGTTAAGGTTGTTGCGGGCAAGGGTTGACAGCGATTGGCAAACCATCATAAAACCCCCGTCTCCGGCTATGGTCCATGCCCGTTTCCCGCTTCCAAGCTGTGCACCTGATGCAGCCCCGGTTTCAAAGCCAATGCACTGCCAGGCTGCCGACGAGATAAAGCTGTTTTGCGACAGCCCGTAAGCGTTAGTAGCTACATATAACGACGAGCTGACGCCGTAGGTCATCACAATATCCTTTAGCATATCATTATCATTCAAAAATTTCATGGAATGCTGAAAAAAGCGATTGTAAGTAATGGTATCCGGTTTATCGTCCCAATGCGGATCTGAGTTTGATAACCAGGGTTCCGGGTAAACCGGCTGCGGGGGGGCTATTGTTGCAAGCGGGTATCCCTTGGTGGTTTTAAACAGATGCAGTAAGGCTTCCATAAAATCCTTCATGGTAACGTTTTCATAAATAAAGTAACCGGCCCTTATCTGTTTGGTAGTGGCCAGCACCATATCGGCATACTTGCTTTCAATAAAAACAAGGTAATCGTCTGTAATAATGGTGCCTAATGTCAGGAAGCAATCAGCTGCTGTTACCAGGTCAGTTACGTTTTTAATAGACGCCGCATCAGAGTAAGTGCCTATAAATTTGTTACCCTTTTCATCGAGCACGGTTTTGCCCAGGCTGGTAGTTGTGTATAAAAACCCGCTTGCATCAATGATTTGTTGCAACAAGCCCGACAGCCCATGCCGAAGCACCTCGACCCCGGCAAATATCAATGGGTTTTTGGCCGCGGTAATTTGTGCCCAGGCCTGTGATACTGCATTTTCAAGTGCCAGCGGATCGCTCTTTATTACCAGCGGTTTTAAAGGTTTATCTGATGGCTTTGGACAGGGTTCGCCCCAAACCTCTTTGTAACAAGCAATGTAAACCGGTTTTTTATGGGTGATGGCTGCTATCAATAAATTGTCTATTTTCTCCGGAGCGCCAACAGATGTGCTCAGTGTTTCGGCGCTTACAGTTACATGCTCGAATACCTCCTGATCGGCCTGCAGGTTACCGGTTGAGTGGTGGTAAAGCACATCATACATTTTGCCGATCTGGCGGGCATCTGCTCCCGGGCATGCGCTGATAACCACAACCGGGCCTAGCTCAACATAAGCCCCGGCAATAGCATTAAGCGCGCTAAAGGTGCTAACCCCATATTGCAGTGATACAGCTCCAAGCCCCCGGGTTCGTCCGTAAGCATCAGCAGCATAAGCGGCATCAAGCTCATTAACAGCGCCAATGGCATTTACGCCATCAAAATATTCCAGTGCTTGCGTAAAATGTTTAACATAATCGCCCGGAATTTGGAATACTTCGGTTACGTTGAGTTGTTTTAACCGGGTTAAAAGATAATCGGCTACGGTAAACGGTTGAGATTGCTTGTCATTTAAGGCATTAGCGGTAATAGGGCTTTCATGAAACCGGAGGTTTTGATTTGACATGACGATAAGACTTTAGGTTAGAGGTTTATAATAATAAGTATAAAGCTATAATATTCTTTTCATTCCTAAAAATTATTTAACTATTATTTTAATATTAATCAATGGTTAAGTGTATTGTTTCTTAAAAAACAGAGAAATGTTAAGAGGCTGCCTCTAACCGCTTTCAATTTTCGCTGTTACGAATTAGCTCGTGAAAGTTAATTTACTTATCGCTCCACTCGGCAAGGTCAAATAATATGGGTAATAGCGCTTCTCCTTTTGGGGTTAGCTGATAATCAACCCTCACCGGAACTTCAGGAATGATGTTTTTAATGATTAGGCCTGATGCTTCCAATTCTTTAAGCTGTTTCCCCAGCGACTGGTCTGTTATTGAAGGCATTACGCTTTTGAGTAAGCTAAACCTGTTCTTGTTTTCGGCTATATGGATAACAATTAATGCTTTCCATCTTCCTGATATGGTATCAAGCGCACTGTTTATCCTGCATGATTTATATAGGAAAGCTTTATTAGCAGCATTTGAAGAGTTTTCTTTGATCATAACAGGTACTCCATTTTTTGTGAGTTACTCCCAATTATTGGAGTAAGGGTTTAATAAATACAGGAAATGTAGTTTTGAACCTTAAGCAAATTTAAAGCTATATACCAATGAAAGCAATAATATTAAATGGTTTTGGCGATGTATCAAACTTCAGTTTAGCTGAAATGGAAACGCCTGTAATAAAAAATGACGAAGTACTGATTCAAATTAAAGCAGCGGCTTTTAACCCTATTGATTACCAGATGCGCCTTGGGTTAAGAGAGAGCCGGTTAATGCGGTCGCCGGTTTTGGGTCGTGAGTTTTCGGGTATAGTTTTAAAAACAGGCAGTGAGGTTAATGATTTTGAACCTGGCGATGAAGTGATGGCGCTGGCGGGTAGCCGGGGATCAAACGGCAGCTATGCCGAACTGATGGGGTTGAATCATAAACTATTGGCTAAAAAGCCTAAAAATATAAGTTTTGAACAAGCTGCTGCAATTCCCTCATCGGGCGTTACCGCATGGCAATGTTTAACCCGGATGGGGGCAACAAAAAACAACAGCATTTTTATAAATGGTGCTGCAGGTGGTGTTGGTCGTTTTTTAATAAAGCTGCTAAAGTCACAAGGGATATCAAATATTGTGGCCACAGCAGGCAGCGAACAAAGCATTACTGCCCTCAGAGATCTTGGATTAAATGCAGCACAAATTATAAACTATAAAGACGATGAGTTAGAGCAAAATATCCTGAACGCTAATGCAGGGAACAAATTTGATTTTGCTATAGATATTGTAGGCGGGGGCATAGCCGAAACAGCAGCACAAGTGTTAGCGGTTAACGGTACTTACCTGGATGTTACTTTTTTAGGTACTCAGACAACCCGGGAGATCCTGTTTGATAAGGGATGCAATATCCTTAATATCTCTGGCTACGCATATGCTTTGGCCGATAACTTGGGCTGGTATGGTAATACGCTGAATAAGATAACTGCATTAATTGAACAGGGTGATATTGATGCACCTGCGGTAAATGTTATTGGAAAATTTAACATACAAACAGTACAGCAAGCCCACGTATTGATGGAAGCAAACCAGATATATGGGAAAAAACTCGTGATGACAATTTCTTAAAAGAGTGATGATAAATAGTAATATTATTATTAAAATTTATCCTTCATCCCTAACAATCCCCAGATGCCGCCACTGTGGATGGCCAGTATATTGCTGCCGGGCTTAAAATGGTTTTTACGGATCAGATCATAAAGCGCATACATCATTTTGCCGGTATACACAGGTTCAATTACTATCCCGGTACTGGCTATAAACTGTTTCACGAAACTGATCAGCTCGTCAGTAGCTTTGCCATAACCGCCAAAATGGTAATCAGTATGCAAGTCATAATCAGCAGGAGCGGTCAGGAAACGATCTATCTCCTGTTTAATAAAACCACCATTTTTAAATACGGGGATGGCATTAAACCGGGTATTAAGCTGATGGCTGGTTAAACCGTTTATAATACCGGCGGCGGTAGTTCCCGTTCCGCAGGCGCAAAAAATATGATCATAAGGTTCTGCAAGTTCATCAACCAGTTCGCTGCAGCCCTTAGCGCCTTCGGCGGATGCACCACCTTCATCAATAAAAAAGGCATTATCGTTATCTCCAAAATATTTACTGAACAAAACCTGTTTATCGCGATAGCTTTCACGGTCGGTAAATATCAATTGCATGCCGTGCAGTTTGCATAAAAACAAAGTGTTGTTATTTACGGCTTCGCCACGCACAATGCCGGTGGCTTTAAACCCGAACCGGGCTGCCGCCGCAGCCGTGGCCAGCAGGTGGTTGGAGTAAGCGCCACCGAAAGTTACCAAATGGTTTTTATGTTGCTCTCGTGCATTTTTAAGCAGGTATTTTAGTTTACGCCATTTATTGCCCGATATCATGGGGTGTATAAGGTCATCGCGTTTTAAAAAAACTTTTACGCCGTGTTCATCAAACAATGGGTTGCTGATATGGTGAACAGGACTAAAAATTTCAAGATCAATATTCATCATATAGTATCAGGTATCACGATATTAGTATCAGGACATCTTTGCAAATGCCAAACTATTTAAAAATCCTGATACTTGATACTAATATCTTGATACTATCTTAACGTACCATAAAAAACGATTACTTTTGCCCTCAAATGGCAGACGATACCGAGCTTATAGAGCAGGAAGAACAGGATTTATTTGAACACTTACGCATTGTGGTTGATAAAGGGCAATCCTTGCTGCGTATTGATAAGTTTTTGATGCACCGGGTGGAGAATGCCTCGCGCAACCGCATCCAGAACGCTATTGAACTGGGTAACGTGTTGGTGAACGATAAGCCCATCAAATCGAACTACAGGGTAAAACCGCTTGATGTGATATCGGTAGTATTGCCGCACCCGCCGCGCGATACAGAGGTTTATCCCGAAGACCTGCCCATTAATATTGTTTACGAGGATAATGATGTGCTGGTGGTTGATAAAGCTGCCGGCATGGTGGTGCACCCGGGTTATAATAATTATACCGGCACGTTGGTAAACGCGTTGGTTTTTCATTTTCAGCAGTTGCCTACTTTGCCGGGTAACGACGGCAGGCCGGGCCTGGTTCACCGTATTGATAAGGACACTTCGGGCCTGCTGCTTATCAGCAAAAATGAACGCTCTATGAGCTGGCTGGCCAAGCAGTTTTTTGATCATACCATTACCCGCAAATACATTGCCCTGGTTTGGGGCGATCTGGAGCAGGACGGTACCGTAACAGGCTATATTGGGCGCAGTATAAACGACCGCAGGGTAATGTCGATATACGATGACCCCGAAAAGGGAAAGTGGTCTGTAACGCATTATAAGGTGCTTGAGCGTATGGGTTATGTTACCC
Organism: Mucilaginibacter sp. P4_E8; assembly: GCF_056401495.1. Lineage (NCBI taxonomy): Bacteria > Pseudomonadati > Bacteroidota > Sphingobacteriia > Sphingobacteriales > Sphingobacteriaceae > Mucilaginibacter > Mucilaginibacter sp. P4_E8. Next base: position 13,008 of record NZ_JBFUJG010000039.1, on the reverse strand, counting down.
TGATAGAGTGCCAGTTAGAAACCGGCCGTACCCACCAGATCAGGGCACATATGAGGCACATTGGTCACCCTTTATTTAGTGATGCCACCTATGGTGGTGACAAGATTTTAAAGGGCACTGTATTCAGTAAATACAAGCAGTTTGTTGAAAACTGTTTTGAGCTGATGCCGCGACAGGCACTGCACGCGCAAACGCTGGGCTTTTTGCATCCAACGTTAAAAAAGCAAATTGCCTTTGAATCGCCATTACCACCCGATTTTGAAAGTGTGCTGCAAAAATGGCGTAAATATACATCTGCTGGCAATCAGGCTAATGCGGTTACAGAGGAGTTTTAATTGTGCAACATCTTTATATAAGCATGGTTTTTGTATAGCAGTATGGCATTAGTGAATTTACACTGGCATAGCAATATGAACAACTTACCTTGTTTAATCCGAGTTAAAAATCTGCATTTTTGCACATCCAAAATCAGCACATCCAAATGATGCCCGTTTTTATCAATTTTAATGGAGATATACTCCCTGCTAACAGTAACCTGCTTACCATAGCTAACAGAGCTTTTAAGTATGGCGACGGTTTGTTTGAGAGTATGCGTTTAATGAAAGGGCAGCTTAAGTTTGCCGAGCTCCATGCCGACCGCCTGCAACGTGGTATGAAAGCCCTTAAAATTGACGGCTACTCGCAAATGGACACCTGGTTTTTGAAGGATATTGTAGAAGAGCTGGCCAAAAGGAACAAGGTAAAGCATGGCCGCCTGCGTTTAACCGTTTACCGGGATGCCGAAGGCTTATATACACCTTCTCAAAATAAAATGGGTTATTGCCTGGAGCTTACCGCATCAGAGGAGCCCCGGTACTTTTTAAATGAAAAGGGTTTGATCATGGATGTGTTTACTGAACTGCCAAAACCATCAAACTACCTGTCGAACATCAAGACCTGTAACTCGCTCATTTATGTAATGGCAGGTATCTACAAAATGCAAAATAAACTTGATGATGTGTTTTTGCTAAACCAAAATGGTTTTTTATGCGAAGCCAGCAGCTCGAATATATTTATTTACTACCAAAACCATTTATATACTCCCGCTTTAAGTGAAGGCTGTGTAGAAGGGGTAATGCGACAGGTAGTAATAAAACTGGCGCAGGAAAACAACATTGACGTTACCGAAGCCCAGATAAACCCCGATATACTTTACGAAGCCGACGAGGTATTTTTAACCAACGCCACCCGTGGAATCCAAACCGTTATGGGCTTTGGCGTAAGGCGCTATTTTAACCGCATCAGCAAAGTATTGATGGATGAGTTAAATAAGTTGTAAGTGGTTACAGTCTCAATTAATTTGTCATGCTGAACGCAGTGAAGTATCTATTTTACAATATGCATGTTCACAAATAGATCCTTCGTTCCTTAGGATGACAAAATCTTAAATATTATTCCTCTACAGATACCGGAGCTTTTATAGCAGCCAATATACCATCCCAAAGTGCAATGCGGGTTTGCAGGGCCTCTTTCACCGCATCTGTTGCTTCCAGCCATTTGCTGTCATCATTGCCGCAAAGTTCGGCAGTCATTTGGTAGGCTAACTGGGAGTGGTGGTCGCCGTCAACTTCAATATGGCGTTCCAGGTAGTAGAGTAAAATATCAACTTTGCCGGGCAATTGCTGACTCAGCTCTTTTACTATACTCACAAACATATCAGGTATCAGATCCTCACGACCGAAGGTAAATACAGCGGCCTGTACATGGTTTTTGCCGGTGCCTATCACTTCAAAAGTGTGTTGTACAAAGTTGCGGGCGGCTACCGGAATATCAGCAATAATAAGTGCCTCATCAATATGTTTACCAAAATTAAGCTCATTAAACAGATTGTTTATGCCAACAGCCTGGCTGCCGGCCTGCTGCATGGCACGCAGGTACAATTCAAAATGGCTGGTGCGGTTACCCGCTTCGTCCACATCACTTTCTTCGCCGGTAACAATTTCGTTGATCAGGTAGCGGGTATTGGAATTGCCTGTTGGCATCCATGGTGTGCTGGTACAGGTTAATTTTTGTTGTAATGATTTTAGCAGCGACATGAAATCCCATACGGCAAATACATGATGATCCATAAAAACAGTAAGGTCATCAAGCGAGTTGATGTTTTTATAAAGCTCGTGCTGTATTAGTTGCTCACGTAAAGGCTGGATCTCGTTTTTTAAATGTGTAATCCTGTCGCTGTAATTTGCCATGGGGTAATAAAAATATGTGCGGGCAAAAATAGTAAACAGGGTGATTATTAACGAAGTGTTTATTTATTTTGACTTTAGGTTGATAGGGGGAGGTTTGGGAAACAGCTATAAAACACATACGACGACTTAAGCTTTATCAGGATGTTGTCTTGTATCAAACAATCTCAAAATTATAATTTTTTGTCCCTTTATTCTGTAAAAAACTTTTAATCTTTTATGAATTACAAAAGCACGAATATTCTTTTGGGTGTGTGCCACACTTCCAAGTTCTGGGAAAGTTTCAAGAATTGATGCAAATTCAATTGTTAAGTTTTTGAAACGGATAGCTGCAATACTGCCAAATTCATTATGTATATATTGGAGAATTGAATCAAAATCATGTTCGGACTTTTTTGTAAAAACTACTTCAAAGGCCATTCTTTATATTTCGATTTCAATGCAGATAGAGGTACTAAATCTGTTTCATCTTCACTTTCTTCGTAGGCGGTTAAAACTTCTCTTTGTTGGCTGGGAGATAAAGACTGCCAAAGTGAATTTTGAGGGCTTACGGATCGACTGATTACATCATAGAATTGTGACAACAGATCCGGATCATCTATCTGATCTATCAAACTGTGAAATTCTGATTTCAATTCTGCGAGTTTCATGTTATAAATTTAGGGATATTAAATATATAATCAAAACATCACTATTTCACCTACAACTTCATCCCCCTCAAAAAATCCTCAATACCCATGCGTTTTTTACCTTCCAGCTGTATATCAGTAAGGCTGATGAACCCATCTTTAGCGGCAAACTTCAGGTAGGTTTTGTTATCGGTCAGGAAACCACCGGGTTGTATGGTGGGTTCTTCCGGTTGCAGTTCTGATCTGTATACTTTTAATACTTTACCATTCAGGTGTGTATAAGCGGTAGGGATCGGGCTAAGACCGCGTATTTTGTTGTACACTTGCTGGGCAGGTTGGTTCCAGTCAATCAGGCAATCTTCCTTGAAAATTTTGGGGGCGTGTCTCAGTTCTTCACCAGTTAGCAGTTGCGTTTGCGGGTGCTCATGGTAGCGGCCGCTTTCTATAGCTTTTACTGTTTTTACCAACAGGCCTGCGCCTTTATTCATCAGCCAGTCATGCAGTTCACCAGCAGTTTCATGGCCGCTTAATGTTGTTTTTTCAGTAAACAAAACATCCCCGGTGTCAATTTCGTGTTTCAGGAAAAATGTGGTTACGCCGCTTTCCTTCTCGCCATTTATGATCACCCAGTTAATAGGAGCGGCACCACGGTATTGTGGTAATAGCGAAGCGTGTAAGTTAAGTGTGCCCCGTGCCGGCATATTCCAAACAGCTTCGGGTAACATACGGAAGGCAACTACTACCTGCAGGTCGGCATGCAATGCTTTAAGGTGGGCCAAAAACTCCGCGTTTTTTAATTTTTCAGGTTGAAGTACCTTCAGTCCGTTGGCTACTGCATATTGTTTCACTGCCGATTCGCTTACCTTTTGCCCGCGGCCCGCGGGTTTATCAGGAGCGGTAACTACACCTACAATATCACAGCCTGCTTGAATTAATGCATCCAATGATGCAACGGCAAACTGGGGGGTACCCATAAATACAATTCTCATGCTATTATATGTTTGATAGTGCTTCTTCTGCTGTTATTCGTATAATAAATATTTACTGCGCGTGGTTTTAAACTTATTAAGCCCGGGCTCCCAGCTGCTGCGTATCTCAGCTTCGGTTTTACCGGCTTCAATTTGTTTTCTTAGTTCGGTAGTGCCTGCAAGCTTGGTAAAATAAGCGTTAAAAAAATGCGCTTTGTCTGGAAAAGCCTTGTAAAGTTCTAAGAGCCATGATAAATTAATGTGGCCTTTATCCCTTATCATATCAATACTATACTCTTTTAAATTGATAYCGTAACAAAGCCTGTCTTTTTGTGGCGGGTCTTCGCTCATACCCGGTATACTTGTTGGCGTAAATGAAAAAGTGTATTTGCCCTTCAGCGATGGGTGACCAATCTCTAAAAAAGGAAAAAGTGTACCCCGACCTAAGCTAAGTGTTGTACCCTCAAACAGGCACACACTTGGATACAGCAAAATAGATTGATCGGTATTTAAATTTGGTGACGGATTTACCGGTAGTTTATAAACCAAGGAGTGTTTGTAATTAGCCACCTTAATAATATTCAGTTTGCATTTTATGCCATCTTTTAACCAACCCTCGCCGTTTATCATTTGGGCGTATTCGGCAATGGTCATTCCATGACTAATAGGTATAGGGTGCATGTTTACAAAAGAGCGAGGTACATGTGCAGTATCAAGCAAAGGGCCATCAATTAAGTATCCGTTAGGATTGGGCCTGTCCAGTATCATGAGCTCAACATTGTTTTCGGCACAGGCTTCCATTACGTAGTGCAAGGTTGATATATAGGTATAAAACCTTGCCCCAACATCCTGAATATCAAATATAACCAGGTCAAGGCCTTTCAGATCTGCAGGAGTTGGTTTATAATGTTTATTGCCATATAAAGAAATTACCGGCAAACCGGTTTTATTATCGATAGCGTCATTTACGCTGGCACCATTGCTGGCATTTCCCCTGAAACCGTGCTCGGGCCCGAATATTTTTTTTACTGTTATACCTGCTTTTAGTAAACTGTCAACACTGGGCGTTAGGGTTTTACCAATAACAGAAGTTTGATTTACAACCATCCCAATATTTTTTCCCTTAAGATAGTTAATGTACAGCGGAATTTGATCGGCCGCGGTAATTATTTCGGGAATTATTTTTTTGGCGTTTTTAGTCTTTGCCGAATCACATTTGTTGCAAACAGCGGGACTGCCACATGCATTATTTGCCAATAAAACCGTTATTAAAACGCATTGTAAAAAAATACTTGTTCTTATCATAAAATATTATGTTGAAACAATTTTAATAGTAGCAGGTTTAGTAGCAAAACCGCATATTTGCGAAGGTACAAAAAATCATTCTGCATTGAGTTTCGCCTCCTTTATATCAGCACGTATAACATTCAAATCAAAACGCACTTTTTCGAAGCTGATAGTGCGTATTGCCATTATTGGTATTATGCTGGGTTTGGGAGTTATGATACTTTCATTAGCCATTGTTAAAGGTTTTAAACGTGAGATCCGCGAAAAGGTACGTGGATTTGCTGGCGATATCCGCATAGTGAAATTTGATCTGAACAGTTCGTATGAGAGTTCGCCTTTTACAACTGATAGTAATTTTGTAAAGCGAGCGCTCAAAAGCCCGCTGGTAACCCGTGTTATGCCCGTTGCCACCAAACCGGGTATTATTAAGGCCAATAACGAAATTGAAGGGGTAGTGCTGAAAGGGGTTGATAAAAGCTACGACTGGACTTACTTTAAAAAAGCGATGGTGGCAGGCGATGTTATTGACTTTACCGACTCGGTAGAGGCGCAGAAAGAGATCATGCTATCGCAAACAACAGCTAACCGTTTAAAATTAAAAGTAGGCGATAAGCTGCTGATGTATTTTGTTCAGGAGCCGTTGCGCAAGCGCCAATTTAAATTAAAAGGCATATTTAGTATCGGGGTAGAGGAGGTGGATAAAACCTTTGTGGTTGGTTCGCTTTCATTAATTAACCGCCTTAATAACTGGAAGCCCGGCGAAATAGGGGGATATGAACTGCAGGTAGCTGATTTTGACGAGATAAATTATGCAGCCAATAAGCTCGACGATATATTACCGGTTAAACTAAAATCATACACCGTGATGGAAGATTATCCTGCCATATTTGAATGGCTTAACCTGTTAGATGTAAACTCCGTGGTGATGCTGGTACTTATGGTTATAGTTGCGGTAATTAACATGATATCGGCCCTGCTCATCATGATCCTGGAGCGTACCTCTATGATAGGCATGTTTAAAGCCATGGGCGCAACCAACTGGAATATACAAAAGGTGTTTTTATTTAACGCCACCTATCTTATAGGTTTGGGTTTGCTGCTGGGAAACGCACTGGGTTTGGGTTTAGGCTTTTTTCAAAACGAAACCCATTTCTTTAAGCTCGACCAAGCGTCATATTATATGACCTTTGTGCCAGTTGAGTTTAACTTTGCCGATATTTTAATGCTGAATATAGGCACGCTGATCATTTGCCTGCTGGTATTGATCATACCATCCATGCTGGTAAGTAAAATATCGCCGGTAAAAGCTATCAGGTTTAAATAATTAAGTTAAAGTAACTGGCAGCTAATGCCAAACCTGATCAGTTCGCTGTGGGCTTCAAATTTTGTATCGGCTACAACATTGCCTTCATAGTTGGTTAAGCCGTGAGCATAACTTGCTGTAATGCCAAATTGATTGTAAGTAGCAGCAAGGCCAAGTCTTAAACGTACATCAGTTGGGGTATTGTTTATTTTTCTGTTGATAGTGTAAACTTTGTCATCGTTATCTTTAACAGTTCCCATATCATAAGTGCTTAAATTAAGACCTACATCTATACCAGGTAAAATATCTAAATTAACTTTTTGCAGTTGTAAGCGGTAGCCAATATAAGGGTTAAGGTTAATAACGCGGTTTTCAAGATTGGTATGCCCTGTAACAGAAAAATTAGGATGAGCAGGAGCGATGTAAATAATATTAGGATCATAATATACCGCTGATGCATATTGACCAATGTTCACCTTGCTTTGAAGAAATTCATAACCGGCCTGCAAGCCAAAAATAAAGCCGCTTTTTGATACAGCCTGTATCTGGGCGCCAATACCGTAACTAAAAGCATTCCGGTTTCCGTAAGGATTATTGGTGTAATTATTGGGATCGCCTGTTAATGATGCTTGAGCAACGGTGGAGTTTGCTGTAGCCGATTTACCTCCGAAATGAAATAAACCTGAATAAGCTTGTGCCGACACCTCGATTTTTTGGGCATACAAATGCATGCCTGTTAATAAAGCCATTAGGGTAAGTAATAACCTTTTCATTTTTTTTGTGTTGTGAAATTGAGTTTCAGGTTTAAACCGGCCGCTCCAAACTGGATCTGTTGCGAACCTAAACCAGAAAGCGGGTATTTTAAAAATGGTTCAATAATAAGGCGGTTACCTTTACCCACCGGATAGCCAACCCCAAATGATACGTTAAGCGTTTTGGCAAAATAAAATCCGCTGAAGTTTTTACGGGTTACCTCATCTGTAGTTTGCTGTGGCGCCCCGGCTGCAATTGATGATGGCGCAAAGCCGTAAACCGAGGTATAAGCCTCGTTTATAAATGTACCCGAACTTAAACCAGCTGAAATATAAGCATCACTTTTTTGCGGGTTAAACTCATATTTTATGTTCATGGGGATATCTAAACCAATTAAACTGGCATTATAATTTTTAAGAACAGGGAATGCCGCAGCGGTAGAGAACAGGTCGGCCCGGTACGAAGATAAAGCCTGGGTTTTTGATACCACATCAGCAGTAACAGGAGGCGCGCTATTATAGCTCAACGTATTTTGAGCCAATGCCACCCCCGTTGAAAGTTTTAGGTTTTTACTGAGTTTAATATCAGAGGTAAAACCTGCCCCTGCATTGATCTGATTATTACTGCCTTTTGCGTAATTAACAAATGTAGCCGCATATACACCAAAGCGCACCTTTTTATCACCGGCATACTTTTCGTCTGTTTTTTGGGGTTTAGTATTTTCGCCCGCAAAAAGCCTGTCCATTGAATTAGTTGGTGCTTGTTTAGGGGCTACTTTAACAGGTTGCCGCATTATAGTATTTGAGCTGGCAGGCACTGTATTTGCATCCGTAGCCGGGGCAGTAACAGCATATTGCGGTGTATTTGTTTTAGCACTATCTGGTTTAATTTTTACTGGTGAAAGTGCAGTGTTGGCACCAGGAGCTGCCGGAGCAGTAATGGCATACTGAGGCGCATTTGTTTTAGCAACAACGCTTTTTACGCTATCTTCTGGTTTGGTTTTGAGTTTGGTATTATTAACAGCCTGGGTATTGCTTAAAGGCTGTTGTACTGCTGCTATATTAGTATTGGCGTAGTCAGGTGCTTTATTACCCGTTATATTAGGGGCAGAAGGGGTAGCAGGTAATTTATTTACCGGTGTTTTTGAAGCGTATTTATTCACAGTATCAATTGCAGGGGCAGTAGCCGCATTAGCAGGATTGTTTTTAAGAGCAGGGTTTTGCTTTGTTGCCAGCAATTTATTGGTATCGGAAGATACTGTTTGTTCCTGTTTGTTTTTTGCCGGTTTTACAGCCATTGTTTCAGGCAGTTGCTTTTTACTGCCCATCCACAAACCAATACCTATAAATAATAGCACAGCAGCGGCTGCACTTCCCCACCAAAGCCAGGCAACGGGACGCTTCTTTTCCATTTCAGGAAATTTGTTCCTGAGCAGTAACCAACCTTCATCAGCAGAAGGGTATGATGTGTCGTCAAAATTATCGAACACCTCCCTGATGCGGTTGTTTAAGTCGTTATCCAACTGCTCATCCATGGCTTTGTGTTTCTTTCTTTAACATTTTTCTTAATCTTTCTTTTGCCCTGCTCAGATAAACCCGTGATGAGCTTACCGGAATAGTCAGCATATTTGCAATTTCGTCGTGATTGTATCCGTCTATTTCGTATAAGTTAAAGATGGTAAGCTGTATTGCAGGCAGCTCGCGCATCAATTTTAAAATATCCTGCACATTTAAATTATCAACTGTACTTATATGACTGCTTATAGGGGCAGCATTATCCAAATCAACATTTAACTGGAATTTAAGGTCCTTACGTCTGCGGTCAATAGCGGTATTAACTACAATAGTACGTAGCCATGCTTTAAAGGGCTTATCAATATTATAACTATGTATGGCATTAAATACCTTTATAAATGCGTCATTTACAGCCTCTAATGCATCGTCCCGGTTTAAACTGTAGCGCAAACTTATACCCATAGCGTAGCCATAGAATAGCTTATACAGCATTTCCTGGTATTTTAAGCTGCCTGTTTTGCATTGGCTGATGACTTCTTCTTCAGTAATGCGTGGGGGTGGATGCATTAAGTATTTTTAATTCCGCTTAAATATTGTTGTTGATTTATAATCCTTTACGCAGTAAAGAACATTATTGATACAATAAAAATAAACATTTTTTTAAATGATCAATTTAATTTACCTGTTCCAATTTTTTGTTATTACCCCAACGGTAAAAAGCTACTGGTTGGATATGCTAATGAAAAAAATTAAAGAATCAGCAGGCAGTTAAGCGCTGCTGATCTTTAATTTTACACAGGTAGAAGATTTGCTGGTAAAAACCGCCGCTTAAAAAAAGCGACGGCCGGTAATTAAAACAAAAAATAATTAATTTGAAGTTTTATTAAAATCATAACGGAGTATGGTATCCTGAGTAGAATTTGTACGCAGTAATTGCAGCAATGTACCATTATAAAAATATTGATAAACACCTACCAAATGGCGCTTAGCTTRCGGGCCTGCTTTATAGGTACTATCCAAAAAGCTCATAAAGTTACCATCGTAACCAAAGTTGCCTTTGCTGCCGGCGTGTATGGTAGCTGTATCGCCGGTTACGGCAAAATGATATGGAGATGTTAATTTTAAAATAAGAGCTGTATCCTTTACGGTACTATCAACTGCACCAGTAGAATTATTTTTTGTTAACATCCTGAACTTTCCTTTAAAGGAGCCTGAAGGAGTAAGAATTGGAATATTATCCGATTTTGGTGAACAAGCCTCGCCTAATATCAACAGCAGGGGTAATAAGTAAAATAAATTGCGTTTCATATAATTCGTATTTTTAACCATTACGTAATATTTTTTTAAACGCTACACCAGGCGTGAATTTTTATAACTTTTTTGCTTCATCCCAAAATATATCCATTTCGGCAAGGCTCATATCATGCAGTTGTTTGCCGTTCTCTTTTGCTTTATGCTCCAGGTATTGGAAACGTTTAATGAATTTCTTGTTTGTTTTTTCGAGCGCGTTCTCGGGGTTGATGTTTATAAAGCGTGCATAATTGATAAGCGAGAATAACAGGTCGCCAAATTCGCCTTCGGCTTTTTCATGGTCAATGGCACTTTCATCCTCCGCATTAAACTCATTTTTAAATTCCTGCATTTCCTCTTCAACCTTGGCCCATACCTGAGTTTTTTCTTCCCAGTCAAAACCCACGCCCCGGGCTTTTTCCTGTATACGCGATGCTTTTACCAGGGCCGGTAACGAAGCCGGTACACCACCCAAAACAGATTTGTTGCCCTCTTTTAATTTGATCTGTTCCCAGTTGCGTTTTACATCTTCTTCATTCTGTACTTCAACGTCGCCATAAATATGCGGGTGGCGATTTATGAGCTTTTCGCATACGCTGTTCAGCACATCGGTGATCGTAAAGTCATTGGTTTCGGAAGCTATTTTGGCATAAAAAACCAGGTGGAGCATAATATCGCCCAGTTCTTTTTTTATTTCCTGCATATCGGCGCTTAAAATGGCGTCGCTAAGCTCATAGGTTTCTTCGATAGTAAGGTGCCGCAGGCTTTCCAGTGTTTGTTTTTTATCCCAGGGACAATTTGCCCTCAGATCATCCATAATGCTGAGCAAACGCTCAAATCCGGTTGCAGGGGTATTAGCGGTAGCTGGTGCTTGTAGCGGCATAAGTTATATTTTTAGTAGTGACGCAAAGATAGGGGATTTAGAATCAAGAGAAAAGATACAGGAATGGAGATAAGTGTTGAAACGGGTCGCTTTTACAAAGCTAATACTGCCCGCAACATTTCGCGTTTGCCGGCTGCACCGGGTACTTTTTCTATGTTTAAACCTAAAGCTTTGAGCATTCTTTTCAGGTTGCCGGTTATGGCATAAGTAACAAATACGCCACCAGGCTTTAAAAAGCTGATCACATGGCTTATGGCTGCCTGCTCCCACATTTCGGGCTGGCGGGCCGATGCGAAGGCATCGAAGTAAATAATATCATATTGTTGCTTCGACGTAAAATCCATGAGCTTGCAGTTTGCAATTTGCAGCTGGCAATAAGTATCAAGGTTTACTTCATTTTTTAATGCATCAGGATAATGTGCAATATAAGTTTCCCACAATTGTGACGATGTATATTGTTCGTACCCCGTTTGGGCCATCATGGTTGTATCCAGCGGGTAGGCTTCAATCCCGGTATAATGAAGCTGTTTTTTATTTTCGATACATACATCGGCACTGAGTAAAAAGTTTAGACCGGTGCCAAAGCCAACCTCCAGTATGCTTACCCCGGTAGCATCGCTTTTGGCTAAAAAGTAGTTGAGTCCGGAGTTTACAAATACATGCCGGCTCTCTTGCAACGCACCATTACGCGAGTGATAATGTTCGCCCACTTCGGCATTATAAATGGTTTTTGAGCCATCGGCTGTAGTTACTATTTCGAGGTTTTTATCGGTCATTCGGCATTAATTAATCTAACTTTTTAAGCAGAAAGACACTCTAACTTTTAAAGCTCCCTTCTTTGGGGAGGATTGGGTTTAATTATGAACTCCTTCGTCAAACTCAACCACTACCTCGCCCAGGTCATATACAGGTACTTGTTGTATTTTAGCTGCAACTATACTGGCGGCAGCAGCAGAGCGATAGCCCGCCGCGCAGTGTATAATGATAGGCTTATCGATAGGTATTTCATTTATGCGTTCGCGTAATTCGGGCAGCGGAATGCTGGCGGCGTTTTTAAACACCTTGCCTTCATTTACCTCACCATTGTTGCGTACATCAACAATATTATAGTTATCCTGATTAGCCTTAAAGTCGTCCAGATCAAGATGGGCCGATTTTTCAGTCGCATTAACCGGTGCTAACAGGGCAGCTTTAATGTTTTTTTCGTAACCTATTTTGGCTGCTTTTTTTATGAGGATGTTCAGGCTGCCCTCATTTTCGGCTATAAGATAAAAAGGCTCGCCTGGTTTTAATACCGATCCCAGCCATGTTTCAAATTTATCACCGTCCTGCAGGTTAATAGCGCCTTTGATGTGTCCATTCCTAAACTGCTGTTTAGGGCGGGCATCTACAATCAGGACGTCTTTTTGCAGGGGACTTTCGGCACTTATCCGGGTAACGGCATCAACACTTGGCTTAAAAGCCTGTGCACCGGTTTTATTCAGATCAACATCATAACCAAAATACTTGGGTATAAAGGGCTGGTCGGTAGTTAATATTTTAACAAAGGAGAGTTCGTCCATTAGTTGCAGGGCATAGTTTTCGCGCAGTTCGCGGCCTATGGTGCTTTCCAGGTCGGGGCTTAGGTTTTTGCCGCATAATGAACCGGGGCCGTGCGCCGGGTAAACTATAACGCTTTTTGGCAGGGTCATTAATTTATGGCGGGTACTCTGGTACATTTGTTTGGCCAGTTCTTCTTTTTTGGCGGTGATGTTGCCCACATTTTCGCGCAGATCCGGGCGACCCACATCACCTACAAACAAAGTATCACCAGTAAAAATGGCGACATCCTTGCCTTGCTCATCTTCCAGTAAAATACAAATAGAATCGGGCGAGTGGCCTGGGGTGTTAATGGCTTTTAGTTTAACATCATTAAGTTGTATAAAATCGCCATCGTCAAAAGTTTCATGCGGATAGGCGGCGCCAGTTAGCTTGCTGCAATAAATAACAGCACCTGTAGCCTGGTGAATTTCCAGATGCGAGCTCACAAAATCGGCATGTGGGTGGGTTTCAATAACGCCCACAATATCGGCATCACGCTGGGCCGCAAAATCATAGTAAGGCTGCGGATTACGGGCCGGATCAATAACAATCATTTTACCTGTACGGATCACTGC
>NZ_JBFUJG010000038.1:0-50217 GCF_056401495.1 Mucilaginibacter sp. P4_E8 | reverse complement strand
GGATCTCCCATATGGCCAATAAAAAAGTAAAAACACTTTTGCACATGGCTGCATTAGTAGCCATTCAGTATAATGATGAGTTAAGGCTTTATTACGAAAGGAAAGTCAACGTCGAGAAGAAGAATAAAATGAGTGTCATAAACGCTGTAAGAAATAAACTTGTACAACGTATTTTCTCCTGTGTAAGACAAAATAGAAAATATGAAAAAAATTATCTCAAATTAGTTGCTTAGATCATAGAAATCGAGGTACGAAGCTATCTCTACGGAAGTAGATCAATTATGCACTTCAGTGGGCTCTGTATAGCATAGAGATTGCTTCGTACCTCGCAATGACGCGTTTTTTCTGTTCCTGATTCTCACATCCTGGCTCAAATTTCCTATTCCCCAAAAACCAATCCAACTTCCTGCTGTTATTCTAATACATCTAAATATAAAACACCATGGATAAATTAGAAATAAAAGGCGGCTGGAATGAGTTGAAGGGCAAAATAAAACAAGCCTACGGCGATCTGACAGATGATGACCTGATACGCGACGAAGGTAAGGACGATGAATTGTTAGGAAAACTTCAACAAAAAACGGGCAAATCCCGTGATGAGTTGGTAAAGTGGATCAACAGTTTATAAAATGAAAAGGCCCCTTTTTAGGAGCCTTTTCATTTTAACTTAATGGAGCATGAAAATATTAAAACACGCATTCATTCCTTACATTGATATTTTTATCCTCAAGGTTTTCTTGTAACTGACGCCATTTTTTATTCCGCAGTGTGCCTGCCATATATAGGTCACTTTCAAAATCTACACTTATTATTCTTAATGAATAAGGCATGTTAGAATCCTGCTGTTCAAAAACCACTTCTTTAATATCACCAAGCCGGTATATTTTTTTCACCCAAAATAAGTTAGGGTTCCGGACTATAAAATATTTATCCGAAACACCGAAAAAGCACATGAATGAGGATAGCCACCAGAAAAAAATAATACCCAGGCAAATTAAAAAAGCTACAAGCCATACGTGGTTAGTTATTATAATACCATAACATAAAAGGCCAAGAACTATCCATAAAATTACCCCTCTGTAATTAAGAAACTGAGAGCCATTATACCGTACAAATTGTTCATGCTGAATATCTGAAATAGTGGGCCTTATAATTGGTTCTATCCAATCGTTGGTTTTCTTAATAATGTGGTATCTTATAAATCTTTTAATGGCCGCTGTATTAGCATACATATCATCAAATAAATATATTTTGTTGCTGCCTTTAAATTTGAACATTATCCCTTCCCTCGGATAGCCAAACATATAATTAAAAGGTCTTTTGCCTGCTAATTCAATTCGTTCAAGATCTTGCCACAAAAAAGTAGTATTGCGGTTAATTACTATAGCATCCGTATTAATGTAAAAATTTGGGACATTTTTAAAATACCGAACTATGGTATACAGGGCCAAAATTATGAAACTTAAACTCATCAAAATTATAAAGCCCTCGCCTGCTTTTGAAAGCGCTTCTTCATATAGTCTCCCTACAATAAGGGCCAGCGACAGGTAATAAAGTACTAACAGAAGCACCTTTAGGTAGAATTTTTTCCAATGCCTGCGGATGGTAATTTCTTCTATCAATGTTAGTTCTTTTTATAATCTTTATGCACAATCAAAAAGCTGGCACGTTCTTCCTTATGGAAAGGAATATTCCAGTTGCCCTGGTAGGTTATTTTTGTGGGCAGCAACTCGCCCTCGAAGTTGTTGAGCTCAATGTTCATCTGAACATCAAAATCAACAAACATGTTACTAAATTTCATATCAATATAGCGGCCCAGTATCTGGAACGTGCGTTCATCAAATATGGTGGTCATTTCCTTAATCATGGTATCGCCGTCAGATGTGCTTGGCTTGCTCCTTACCCTAAACCGGTAAACAGGTATGGTATCCAGGTATTTGCCGCGGGCAAATTCATAGTAATAATATTCCCGCATATCCTCCGAAAATATCTCGGTTTTACTGCTGATGAACGGGATACCTTTTACCTTACGCCCTGGGGTGAAGATAAGTGTTTTAAGTTTGTCTTTATATGATTCATTTTTACCGCCCGAACCCGGCAGCGCATCGCCCTTAACAAAATCAGAGTTGTAGGCATTCATGAAAATATAATCAAACATCTCTACGGTATACAATTGGTATTTGCCGTTCTTTTTAAACATGTTGCCGCTATCAAGTTTGGCTAAATACTCCATTTTGTGTTTACCGGCAACACTACTGTGTACTATTTTACGATAGACCTTACCGTCAACCTTGTTCTTTTTATCGTAGGTAAAAATGCGGTTCTCGGCAGTAAAGCCGTACTGCTTCATGTTTTGAAAAGCCTTATAAAAACTGGTATCGGCCAGTACGGCATCAATAAAATCCTGCGCGTTAAGTTTGTGCGACCTGATATCAACCAATGAGTCAATAACAATAGTGCGAATGGTATCAGGATTAAAACGATTGATCTGCTGGGCAAAGGTAGCGCTGCCGGCTATTGTTAACGCCAGCATTAATAATAATTTTTTTATCACACTATTGATGTTCAAGATTTAAAACTGTACATACCATTCAAAAGAACTAACCATTAAGTCATCCTGAACTTGTTTCAGGATCTCATGGAATAGGTTGCCATTATGAAGTACACCTTGCATATGGGGTGCCGAAACAAGTTCGGCATGACAGATGCAGTTGCTAATTCCCCAATTGTTTAACCGCCAGGTAAGCCATTAAACCGGTGCTTATACCAAAGGCGCTCTCTTCAATATCAAAAGTGGGTGTGTGTACCGATGAGGTAATACCGCGACTTTCGTTGCGTGTACCTAAGCGGTAAAAACAGGAATCGGCAACTTGTGAATAATAGGCAAAATCTTCGGCAGCCATCCAAATGTCAAGGTCAAGCACATTCTCTTTACCGAGATAATCTTCGGCGTGGCCACGGGTTGAGGCGGTTAGTTTTTCTTCGTTGATCAGGAATGGATAACCGCGTATAATGTTAAAATCGCAGCTGCCACCCATACTTTCGGCTATGCCCTCGGCCATTTTTTTCATGCGTTTGTGGGCTTCCTCACGCCATTTCTCATCCATGGTGCGGAAAGTACCCTCCAAATAAACTTCATTCGGGATCACGTTGGTAGCCCCGTTGGCAATCACTTTTCCAAATGATAATACCGACGGGCTTTTTGGATCGGCAAAGCGGCTTACTACCTGTTGCAGGGCGGTTAATATATGAGCGGTAATAATTACCGGATCAATGTTTTGCTGTGGCTGCGCGCCATGGCCCCCCTTACCCTTCACCGTAACATAAAGCTCATCGGTTGAGGCCATATATTTACCTGCACGGAAACCTACCTTACCGGCATCTATTAAAGGCATTACGTGCTGACCCAACACAGCCTGTGGTTTTGGATTTTCCAATACCCCCTCTTTGATCATCAAACTGGCTCCGCCGGGCAGCTTTTCTTCTGCCGGTTGAAATATCAGTTTTACAGTACCTGCAAACTGGCTTTTCAGTTCGGTTAAAATACGGGCAGTACCCAGCAATGATGAAGTATGCGCGTCATGACCGCAAGCGTGCATTACCCCTACGTTTTGTGATTTGTAGGGTACATCATTAGCCTCGGTGATAGGCAATGCATCCATATCTGCACGCAAAGCAACCACATTGTTTGATGGTTTATCCCCTTTTATAAGGGCCACCAAGCCGGTATCGGCCATTTTGTGATACTCCAAACCAAGTTCTTCCAATTTGTTGGCTACAAAAACAGAGGTTTGTAGCTCGTGGAAAGATAGTTCGGGATGGCTATGCAAATGGCGGCGGTTAGCTACCACATCGTCAAATATTTTCCTGGATAATTCCTGTATTTGCTCTTTAATCATTATCGGGATCTGTTTTAGGAGGGTTAATTTTTTCGGAGATGATGAACAGGCTTGAAAACGAAGACCGGAGTTCCTGCATCAATTTTTGGGCTTCCATGCGTGTCCTGAAATCGCCGGCACGAACCTTAAAGTTAGGCTCGCTGTAAATGATATACGTACGCAATTCGGGATACTGATCCTGCAACCTGGCCTGGGCGCTGTAGGCATCTTTACGGTTTGATCCGCTAAATATTTGCACCCTATAACCGTAGGATGAAAATGCAGTCGGAACTCCCGCCGCGTTATTCATTTCAAATCTTTTGGCTATCAGCGTATCAACAAGCGGATCTTTAATTACCTCAACCCGGCCACGTACCTGCTGGGCAAAGGTTTGGGTTGATGCCAGTATCAGCACAAAAAAAATGCAGTATTTGATGAAGGCTGGGTTAGCTTTATGATCAAATACTGCTGTTTTCATTTTCTTTTATTTCTTAAAAACAAGGGCTGTCATGCCGAACTTGTTTCGGCGTCCCACATGTAAAATCGGCTTCATGCTGGCCAACTTATCCTGAGAGATCCTGAAACAAGTTCAGGATGACATCTCTCTTTTGTCTTTTTAAAGTCTCCCCTTTAGGGGAGATTTAGAGGGGCTTTAATTTTGCCCTACGCCGTGGCAGTTCTTATATTTTTTACCACTACCGCAAGGGCAAGGGTCATTGCGGCCTATTTTATTCTCTACCCTAACCGGAGTTGCTTTTTGCTGCTCGCGGAAATCATCCATCGGCAGGCCACTGCTTTCGTTCACCAGCTCAGGTTTGGAAGTTTTCATCTTACGCAGATCAAGCTTAGGCTGTGGCTTCGCTTCCTTTACCTCTTCGGCCTGTTGCTGAACCGGGATTCCTCCCCTGAACAAGAAGCTCACGATCTCTTTGTTCACGTTGGCAAGCATTCCCCTAAATAGTTCAAAAGCTTCAAACTTGTAAACCAATAATGGATCCTTTTGCTCATAAACCGCGTTCTGTACAGATTGTTTTAATTCATCCATCTCACGCAGGTGCTCTTTCCAGGCATCATCAATCAGGTACAGGGTCACGTTCTTTTCGAACGATTTAAACACCTCAACCCCATGATTATCTACCGCCTTTTTAAGCGGAACAGAAACCTGTATGCCGTGTATACCATCGCTAAATGGCACCACAATATTTTCAACATACTGGCCGCGGGTATCAAACACATCTTTCAGTACAGGGAAAGCTTGTTGTGCAACAGCCTCGGATTTACGTTTGTAAAAGTCCATTACCGTTTGGAAAGTCCTGTCGGTAAGTGCGGCGATAGATGTGGCTGCAAATTCATCAATGCTTAACGATGTATCTACAGAAAACAAACGGATCACCTCCAGGGTAAAACCTTCGTAGTTATTGGTCTCTTTATACTCAGTAACAATATCTTCAACAACATCAAAAATGGTATTGCTCAAATCTACGTCAAGGCGTTCGCCAAACAAGGCGTTTTTACGTTTGGTGTAGATAACCGTACGCTGTGAGTTCATCACATCATCATACTCCAGCAAACGCTTACGGATACCAAAGTTATTCTCTTCTACTTTTTTCTGTGCACGCTCGATGGATTTGGAGATCATAGAGTGCTGGATAACCTCGCCCTCTTCAATACCCATACGTACCATCAGGTTGGAGATACGCTCTGATCCGAATAAACGCATCAGGTTATCCTCTAACGACACAAAGAATTGTGACGAACCCGGGTCACCCTGCCTACCGGCACGACCACGCAACTGCCTGTCAACACGACGCGACTCATGACGTTCTGTACCAACAATGGCCAAACCGCCTGCATCCTTAACGCCAGCTCCTAATTTTATATCCGTACCACGACCAGCCATGTTGGTAGCAATGGTCACTGTACCAGTTTTACCGGCTTCGGCCACAATATCGGCTTCCTTCTGGTGCATCTTGGCATTCAGTACGTTATGTTTAATGCCGCGCAATTTAAGCATGCGGCTCAGTAATTCAGAAATTTCAACCGATGTAGTACCTACCAGTACCGGTCTGCCGGCTTCTGTCAGTTTAACAATCTCATCGGCAACGGCATTATATTTTTCGCGGATGGTACGGTATACCAGATCCTGCCTGTCTGCACGGCTTGCAGGGGTATTGGTTGGTATCTCCACCACATCCAGTTTGTATATTTCCCAAAACTCACCTGCCTCTGTAACAGCAGTACCGGTCATACCGCAAAGCTTGTGGTACATACGGAAGTAGTTTTGCAGGGTGATGGTTGCGAATGTTTGCGTTGCGTCCTCCACCTTTACATTTTCTTTTGCTTCGATAGCCTGGTGCAAACCATCAGAGTAACGGCGGCCATCCAATACACGGCCTGTTTGCTCATCAACAATCTTCACCTTGCCTTCGTCCAAAATGTATTCAGTATCTTTTTCAAACAGGGTATAGGCCTTTAACAACTGATTAACCGAGTGGATACGTTCTGATTTGATAGAAAAATCGCGCATCAGTTCATCCTTGCGGGCAATTTTCTCTTCAGTGCTCAGGGTCGATTTTTCGATTTCGGCAATTTCGGTACCTACATCAGGCATCACAAAAAAGTGAGGATCTTCGCCCGATGAGGTGATCAGTTCGATACCTTTTTCGGCCAGTTCAACCTGGTTATTTTTCTCGTCGATAACAAAGAAAAGCTCGGAGTCAACCTTAGGCATATCCTTACCCTGATCCTGCATATAATGGTTTTCGATCTTCTGCAAAAGCGATCTGTTGGCTCCCTCACTTAAAAACTTAATTAAAGCCTTGCTTTTTGGCAAACCTCTAAAAGCCCGCAGTAAGGCCAGGCCACCACCATCAGCATCTATATTACCTTCATTAATGGCTTTTTTAGCCTCGTTCAGTACGCCGTTAACATAAGCTTTCTGGGCGTTAACCAAACGCTCAATGCGTGGTTTCAGTTCATAAAACTCATGCTCGTCGCCACGTGGTATCGGGCCTGATATAATTAAAGGTGTACGGGCATCATCAATTAAAACTGAATCGACCTCATCCACCATCGCGTAGTGCAATTTGCGTTGTACTAATTCTTCAGGGCTACGTGTCATATTGTCACGCAGGTAATCAAAACCAAACTCATTGTTGGTACCAAAAGTTATATCGGCCAGATAAGCGGCGCGGCGTTCCTCTGAATTCGGCTCATGTTTATCAATACAATCAACCGATAAACCATGGAACTCATACAGCGGACCCATCCATTCACTATCGCGTCGGGCCAGGTAATCATTCACCGTTACTATGTGAACACCTTGTCCGGCTAAGGCATTTAAATACGCAGGCAGCGTGGCTACCAGCGTTTTACCTTCACCAGTAGCCATTTCGGCTATTTTACCCTGGTGCAGTACAAAACCGCCTATTAGCTGCACATCATAGTGTACCATGTCCCAGGTTACCTCATTACCAGCGGCAAGCCAGGTATTGTGGTGTATAGCCTGATCGCCCTTAATAACCACGTTGCTCTTGCTCGCGGCAAGTTCACGGTCAAACTGGGTGGCGGTAACTTCAATGGTTTTATTACCGGCAAAGCGGCGGGCGGTTTCTTTTACTACCGCAAAAGCTTCGGGCAATATATTTAACAATATATCTTCCAGCTCTTTATTGCGGTCTTTTTCCAGTTTATCTAACTGAGTATAAAGCTCTACCTTTTCGCTTACATCCATATCCAGCTCATTTTCAGTGCGATCTTTAATAGCTTGTATCTCGCCATCAATGCCTGAAAGTCCCTGGGCTATTGTTTCTTTAAAATCTATGGTTTTAGCTCTAAGCTCATCATTGCTGATGTTGTCGAGTTTTGCAAATTCAGCCTTAATTTTTTCAACTATTGGCTGTATTGCTTTTACATCCCGTTCTGATTTGCTTCCAAAAAGCTTACTGATAAAATCTAACATATTAATTTGATATGATCCTACAAACTCAACAATTGCGCCAAGGCAATTAACAGAGCCATATTGACAGGTAAAGGTACAGTTTTAGTTGAAAACTTGGGGAAGTTAGTTAAGAGTTTTGAGTTTCTTAGGGTTTGTATGACCCGGAACTAAAGGTTTGGTCTGAACCGGGATTTTTGGGATTAAGGGATTAAGGGATTTTTTTCTCTGAAAATCGTGGTAATCTCTTAATCTGTTTAATCGTGGTTCAGACAATTATTACAACAATGCCAGCACGTCTTCCTTATCCTTTGCTAACTGCACTTTGAGTTCATCAAGGGATGAAAACTTGATATCGCCGCGTACATAGTGGTGAAATTCCATGCGGATGGGCTGGTTATATATCTCCTGGTCAAAATCAAAAATATTCACCTCGATGTTGTGGGTTAAGCCATTCACCGTTGGGCGGCTGCCAATATAGGCCATGCCTTTATGCTCAATGCCGGCCACATTTACAGTTACGGCAAAAATACCATCGGCGGGGATAAGCTTATATTTTTCCTCTACCACAATATTTGCCGTTGGATAACCCAGCTGCCTGCCGAGCTGATCGCCACGGATCACGGTGCCGGTAATAAAAAATGGATAGCCCAAATAGGAATTAGCCAGATCAATTTTATCACTTAACAAAGCATTTCTGATACGGGTTGAACTGATGGCCACCTCATTGATGTCCTGTTCAGGTATTTCTACTACATCAAAACCATAAACGGGACCAAGTTTGAGCAGATCATTAAGGCCCCCTTGCCTGTCTTTACCAAAGCGGTGATCGTAACCTATTACAATTTTTTTGGTTCCTATTTTATTAACCAGCACATCGCGAATGTAACCTTCGGCGGTCTGGTTTGAAAAATCTCTTGAAAATGGCGTAATAATCAAATGATCAACCCCTAATTGCTCCATTAACTGAGCCTTTTCGGTAATGGTAGTGATCAGTTTCAGGCTTTCATCCTCGGGATGCAATATCATGCGTGGATGCGGAAAAAAGGTTAAAATAACGGTTTCGCCACCAATGCTATCCGCCAGTTCCTTTATCCCCGAAATAATTTTACGGTGACCAATATGCACCCCATCAAATGTACCGATGGTTACTACCGCATTTTTTACCGCTGTAAATTCGTCAATATGATGATATATCCTCATTTTATGAGTAAAAGCACAAAGTTAATTTTTTAGTTGACCACGGTGAAGCTGCACATTATTTTGACGCAGAAATGTATTTACTCTGCCGCCGGCTCGTTCACCACCTTTAATCCCCTGATCATGTTTACCAGCTCCATCACTTCCCAGGCATCATCTACCCGGTAATTACCGCTGCGGGTGCGCCTTAATTTTGAAAGGTATGCCCCGTTATTAAGCGTAGCTCCAAAATCATTCACCAGCGACCTGATATACGTACCCTTGCTACAAACTACCCTGAAATCAACTTCGGGCAGTTCAATTCGGGTTAACTCAAACGCGCTGATGGTAACACTGCGTAAACGCAATTCTACATCCTCGCCCCTGCGGGCCTTTTCATATAAGCGTTCACCATCAATTTTTATAGCTGAGTGCGCCGGCGGATATTGCTGTATGTCGCCAATAAACTGTTCGCAGTTATTACGCAGCTGCTCTTCGGTAAGTTGGCTGGTATCAAACTTTTTATCAGGCTCAGTCTCCATATCGTATGATGGCGTGGTTGCGCCCAATATCATGGTACCTGTGTATTCCTTTTCCTCGGCCTGGAAAGTATCTATCTGCTTGGTCATTTTACCGGTGCAAATGATCAGCAAACCTGTAGCCAACGGATCAAGCGTACCGGCATGGCCCACCTTTAACTTAAGCGGCTTAAAGGAGTTACGAATTTTGCCTACCACATCAAAGCTTGTCCAGTTGTAGGGTTTGTTAACCAGCAGCAGCTGTCCTTCGGCAAATTCTTCTATTTTGGTATAAGTTTTTTTCAATATGGATTCTTTTTACCGGATATCCCCGGGATTTGGGGCAAAGGTAGGGAATTTGCAGGAACCGGAATTAAAGACTTTGTCTGAACCACGATTAAACAGATTAAGAGATTACCACGATTTTAAGAGAAAAAAATCCCTCAATCCTTTAATCCCGGAAATCATGGTTCAGACTAAAAAATAATATTTAAACGATCTGCAAAGGATGTCCGCTCCAGATGAGCCCGATAATAAGCGCGCCTACAACAATACGGTACCAACCAAATATCACAAAGCCTTTACGCTCTAAAAAGGTGATGAATGTTTTGATGGCCAGCATGGCTACTACAAACGCTATTACATTACCAATGGCCAGCAGTTTAATTTCTTCGCCGGTAAATATGTGGCCTTCTTTATGAAAATCGTATAGTTTTTTCGCGGTTGCCGCAAACATGGTAGGTACTGCCAAAAAGAAAGAGAACTCGGCCGCAGCCGTACGTGTAAGCTTTTGCGCCATACCACCCACAATGCTCGCTGCCGAACGTGATGTACCGGGGATCATGGCCAAACACTGGAAAAAACCAATTTTAAGCGCCGTTAAATAGCTGATGTCTTTTTCTTCCTTTACGGTTGGCTTGTTAAACCATTTGTCAACAAACAACAATATAATACCACCCACAAACATCGTGATGCCTACGGTAAGTGCGCTCTCTAAAAAAGCATCTATTTTTTTGCTGAATAATACGCCGAATATAGCCGCGGGTATAAAAGCTACCAGCAATTTTATGTAAAAGTTAACCGATTGTAAAAACCTTTTGTAATACAATACTACAACCGATAATATAGCGCCTAACTGTATGGCAATAGTAAATAGCTTAACAAAAGGATCGGCTGCTATGCCCATTATGGATGAGGCAATAATCATGTGGCCGGTTGACGATACCGGTAAAAATTCTGTTATCCCTTCAATTATGGCAAGGATAATAACGTGGATGATATTCATTGAGGGTAGATTGGGGGTTGAGTTGGATTAGATTTGGTTGATTGAGCTGGATTAAGTTGATTGGGTTTGGATCAGCAGGTTGATTAGTCTTTTCAACTCAATCAACCACTCTTCCAATCAACTTAATCAACCAAATTACTTAACTTCCGGCTTCTTTAATATCGCGAAAAAGCCTAATGCAAATCCTGCTAATACAACAATAGGAGCTATAACAATTTTTGTAGTACTGTAAATATCAGTTGTACCTGCCATTAATACAAAACCAAAAGCCACCACAGCAACACTGATGATCAGCAACCTGTAATTACTTTTATCAAATATAAATTGTACAGGCTCGCTGCTGGTTGTTTTTGTTGTGGTTTTAGCCGTTGCGGCTGGTTTAATTTGCTGTGCCATATATTTTAATTATTGAATTATTGAGTTAGTGAATTAAGCTTCCTGTTAAAACCGTTCCGCTTTATCCCTTATCTCCAACTATCTATATAGATCGTATATTTTTAAACGTAAAAACTTGTTGACCGCCAAAAAGGTGCTAAAGGCCGAAATAAATATCCCAATGCCAATAACCGCTAAAAATACAATGCCAAACTCGGCATAGTTTTGCAATATTACCAGATCAGGCACTTGCCTGTAGCCCAGGTAAAGTGTACCAATTAATATAATAATGGCAATTAAGCCTCCTAAAAGTCCGTGCCATATGCCATAAAATAAAAATGGCTTGCGAATAAATCCTTTGGTGGCCCCTACCAACTGCATTGATTTGATCAGGAAACGCTGTGAGTAAATTGCCAGCCTGATGGTGTTATTAATTAACGCTACTGATAGTACAACAAATATGGCTGCGAACACTAAAATAATTAAACTGATAGAAGCCAAATTCTGGTTCATCTGATCAACCAGTGATTGCTGGTATTTCACTTCTTTAACCAATGGATTTTTTAACAGGTCGGCTTTAAATTTTTCAATGTCTTTATTGTTAGCATAGTCGGCCTTCAGGTAAACATCAAGCGATTGTGATAGCGGGTTATATCCTAAAAACTTCACAAAATCTTCGCCCAGGTCTTTTTGCAGGTTGCGTGCGGCAAGCTCTTTACTTACGTATTGGGTTTGCTTCACCATCATGTTAGCATCCAATTGTTTTTGCAATTGCAACACATCGGTTTCGTGCGCGGCATCATCAACAAAAATATTGAGCACTATATTTTCCTTTACATAGCGCGACAAGTTATTGGCATGTACCAATATGAGCCCTAAAAGCCCTATCATTACTAACACCATGGCAATACCAAATACGGTAGATACGTATATGGTTTTTGTTTTTTTTGCCGATGCGCTTGCTTCAAATTCTTCCATTCTATATAGATATGAGATGTGGGATTTGAGATATGAGATGATACTGCTCATACACAACCACTCATCCGGATTTGTGCGAAATTAAGAAACCCGCCTTAAAGGTAAAAGTTTATTAGTTATAAATATTGTTTAATAGCTTATTAGGCCGGTAGTTTTAACATTTATTAACTATTTGTCTGAACCGGGATTAAGCGGATTAAAGGATTAACCACGATTTTTCTCTTTATGCAAATCAAAATCCAATGAATCTGATAAATCCGCTTAATCCCGGTTCAGACAATAACCCCAAAATCCAATGAATCTGATGAATCCGCTTAATCCCGGTTCAGACAATAAACAAATCCCCGTATCCCTTTGTTAAATACACATGACAAAGCCAGCAAATTCACCCAACAAACCATCACCGTCAGATACACCAACCAAAAGGCCCCGGGATAACGGTGGTAAAAGTAAAATACGAAAAGAGGATAAACAATACCATGCCGATAACCCCCACGGCGGCGACATTGCCAAAAAACACGAAAAAGAAGAGCAGCCGGTTGAGTCGGTTAAAGATCCTCCAAAGGAGTGATGAGATGCGGGTTGCGAGGTTCGGGGATCGTGACTAAAAGTAGTAAGTTTTGTTATACACCATTATATAAAAAAACACGCAACAGGTAACCGGCAACTCGCAACCAACTATCGTGCTATCCCTGCTGAGTTAAATTGCAGATCATAGAGCTTGCGGTAATGACCATGCTCAATTTTCAGGAGCTCCTGGTGGGTACCACTCTCCATGATCTCGCCGTGATCAAGCACAATGATCCTGTCGGCGTTTTGTATTGTCGATAGGCGGTGAGCAATTACAATGGCTGTGCGGCCCTGCATCAGCTTATTAATAGCGTTCTGTATCAGAATCTCGGTTTCGGTATCTACAGATGAGGTGGCCTCGTCCAAAACTAAAATTGCCGGGTTATATACCAGGGCCCTGATAAATGAGATCAATTGCGATTGCCCAGCCGAAAGTGTTGCGCCCCTTTCCATCACATTATAATCATATCCGCCGGGCAGGCGTTCAATAAATTCGTGTGCGCCCACATCCTTAGCGGCAGCTATAATTTGCTCGCGTGTAATGGACTGGTTATTCAGGCTGATGTTATTGGCAATGGTATCAGTAAACAAAAATACGTCCTGAATAACGGTAGCAATCTGTGAGCGTAAAAACTCAACCTGGTATTCGCGTATATCATGACCGTCTACCTTAACATTGCCCTGACCAATTTCATAAAAGCGGTTCAGTATATTTATGGTTGATGATTTACCTGCACCGGTAGCGCCCACCAGAGCCAGTGTTTCGCCGGGTTTTACCCGGAAATTAATATTCTTTAAAACCCAGTTCTCGTCGTTATAAGCAAACCAAACTTTGTCAAACTCAATATCGCCCTGCAGCCTGCCGGTATTTATTGTACCGGTATCAGCGGCCACTTCGTCGGTATCCAATACTTTAAATATCCTGTCGGCACCCACCATACCCATTTGCAGAGTATTAAACTTATCGGCCAGTTGGCGTATCGGTCTGAAAAGCATGTTGAGCAATACAATAAAGCCTGTAATAACACCGGGGGTAATGCCACCCGGTCTTGCCGAAAGCGCGGCCAGCTGACTATCAGACAGCATCCGTTTACAGCCGTACCAAACCAGTAACCCCATACAAATGGCAAACAAAATTTCAACAACCGGAAAAAATATGGAGTAGTACCAGTTGGAGCGAATATTGGCATCTCTGTATTTTTGGTTAACCGCTTTAAACTTGCGCATTTCCTGGTCTTCGCGGGCAAATAACTGGATAATACTGATGCCCGAAATATGCTCGGCCAAAAAAGTATTTAAACGGGCCACCTGTGTGCGCACTTCCTGAAAGGATGATTTGATGGCCTCTTTAAACACATAGGTTGATGCGAACAGGAACGGCATGGGGATCAGGGTGATGAGGGCCAGTTTCCAATCCTGGTATAGCATGAAGCCAATTACCGCAAACACAAGCAGCATATCGCCCATAATGGAGATCAATCCTTCAGAAAATATATCGGCAATGGTTTCCAGGTCAGATACGGTACGGGTAATGAGCATCCCTATAGGTGTGCGGTCAAAATATTTGAGGCGCAAACTGGTGATATGATTAAAAATATCAATACGCAGATCGCGGATCACGGATTGACCCAGCGCATTGGTTAAATAGGTTTGATAATATTGCGCTACTGTTTGAATAATGAGCTGCCCTATCATGAGCGCCACCATAAAAACCAGGCCATCATAATTATCATTCAATATGTCAACATCCAACGTGTGCTGAATAAGGAATGGCTGCGCCAACGCGCTAACCGCCAAAAAAATGGTTAAAAATGCGGCTATTACAAATGTGCTGTTATACGGTTTTACATAATGCATCACCCGTTTTAACAGTTTCCAATCAAGCGCTTTTCCGGTTATTTCAGACATTTTGCCCCCCAACCCCCTAAAGGGGGAGTTTTTTGATTTGCTAATTTATCAACTAATTTATAAATCATTGTCTTATTTCCTTTACATTATCGTTCCCCCTTCAGGGGGTTAGGGGGCTGTACTTCACCTCTGTTAAATACAAACCACAGGCCGGTACACTCATGCCCGCGTTGGATCGGTTTTTACTTTCAATGATCTGGCGCACGGCTTCGGGCGGCATTTCATGTTTGCCAACCATCATCAGCGTACCTACAATGGCCCTTACCATATTACGCAGAAACCTGTCGGCCGAAATATGAAAAACCATGCCTTGTTCTGTTTTTACCCACTCAGCCCTGCTTATTTTGCAGTTATTGGTTTTAACCTGCGTGTTTGATTTACTGAAACAGCTAAAATCAGTATACTCCATGATCATCGCGGCAGCCTGGTTCATCAATTCCATATCTGGCACATCACGAACCTGCCAGGAGTACCCGCGTAAAAAAGGGTCTTTATTAAAATGGATATGGTACTGGTATGACCGCAGCGTGGCATCAAACCGCGCATGAGCATCCGCATGAACCGGAATAATATTTTTTATAGCGATATCGGAAGGGAGCAGGGCGTTGAGGCCGCGAACTTTTTGTCCATAGTCGATAGTTGATAGTCCCTGGTCAATGGTCAATGGTCCATAGTTGTCGCCTGCACTATGGTCTATGGTCAATGGACTATGGTCTACGTCCACATCAAAATGCGCGAAAAATTCCCGGGCGTGTACACCGGTATCTGTACGGCCGCAGCCAATGGTTTCAACTGGTTGGCGTAAAATAATGGCCAGGGCTTTATTCAATACCTCCTGTACGCTTACGGCATTTTGCTGTATCTGCCAGCCATGATAGCTGGTGCCATCATAAGCTAATTCAATAAAATAGCGTTTTTTATCCGTCACGCGGCAAAGTTAGCAATATGCCGGGTATGGGTGTTCATTATTTGGTCAAACTATAAATTCAGGTATGATGATTAAACTCACTCCGACATCGCTGGGCTTGTCGCCCCTCTCTTCAGCTTCGCTGGAAAGAGGGGGTAAAGAAAGTTTTTATGTATCGAATTTAAACCCCTCTTTCCGCCGCAGGCGAAGAGAGGGTGGTCGAGCGAAGCAAAGACCGGGTGAGTCGTCCCTTGTTACGGTGCTGGTTCGCTTATATATTCTTTATAAATAGATTCAAACATTACCCTGTCTTCAACCGCCTGTTTAAATGGTTTATCTAAAAAGGTATTGCTATAACCTATGGCCTTTGCCAGGTTTTTCAACACCTTAAAATAGGTAACCTCAATACCTTCAATTAACTGCAGATAAAAAACAATAAAAACATCGCGCTCCATGGGTGTTTTACCAGCCTTAATAGCCGAGATATAGGCTTCGAGCGTCATGGCTTTCATACCTAAAACACTAATTTTTGATTGGTCCTGGTTAATGGCATTAAATATACTATCCAAATGCTGCAATTGCTCCTGGGCATCATCGCTGCACTCCTGTATAGTTTTTTTTAAAAACTTAAGGGTTGCCAAACCTTGAATCTCTTCAAAAAAATGTATCAGGTGCTGTTTGCCGCAATAAATACTGTTCAAATGTTCCAGGAATATTTTTTTCAGGTGCGCGTCTTCAAACTTCACATCCTGCGGCGATAGGCTGTTAGCGGGGGGCTGGGTCATAACCAAGTTTATTAATTAGAAATTAATTATAAATTAATTATAAATATACAGCAATAATTATCATTCAAAGCAAATTCATTGCCCAATAAAAATGCCCCACGGCAATAATTAAAACAATTATATTTGCCACTATAATTTTAATATTATGCTGCAACGAATACAAAGCATTTACTTGCTATTTGCCAGCCTTGTGCTGTTTGCTCTTTTCTTTTTTCCATTAGCGCATAACGTTTATGTAGCCGATAAACCCGTAAGTATTATGGTTACAGGTATTTTTCAGGATGCTGACGGCGCACAAAAATATACCGAACACTTTACAGCCCTTACAGCGGTAACCGCCATTGTTGCCCTGATACCGTTGGTTATTATATTTTTATTTAAAAAACGTAAACAACAAATCGCGCTTTGCTACAGCGCCATACTGGTATTAATTGGCTATAGTTTTTGGATGGCCCAAACGGTTAAAAACGCAGTAGGCAGTGTTCAGCTTGATTCCCGAACCATGGGCATAGGCCTATTCCTTACTTCATTAAGCATTGTGCTCCTGATCCTGGCGGCAAAAAGTATCCAGCGCGATGAAAAGCTGATCAAATCGGCAGATAGATTGAGATAAAAAGCAGGCTTTTAAAGCTGATGGTATATTGCTGACGATTCCGGAAGAGGGCTGAGGAGACCTTTTCTTTGTTCCTTATCCAACTACCCTTATATCCATTTTTCAAAACCCCTCCGCAGCTGCTGTGTGTGCACAAGTTGATATGCTCCGTTAGGAGCTACCTGTTTGTAGTAAACAAATCAAAAAACGAGATTGCTCCGTAGGTGCAACCCCCAATTAGCAGGTAATCACATTTGTTATTTTAAGGGTAGCCCCTACGAGGCAAAGGCATAAAATATTTAAGTGCTACAAACGGGTAGCTCCTAACGGAGCACATTATCCTGTTGACTGTTTTCGAGGGATGTACACATGGTAGTATCCGCCAAAACCGAAGAGAGGGCGCCAGGCGTGGCAACGGGTATGCGAATCTATGCCGCACCCGCCGTTTTACCTAACAAGCAACCGCTCTATTAATGGCATGTTGCTGATAGCAAGCCTGTTTTGAACAACAAAAGATATCAATACCATAAAAAACACAAGTTTTTTAACCCATAAAATTCCATAATTACAATAAGCAATATACCCTATTGGAATTTAAAATTAAAGTAGCTATCTTTGCGCCCGATTTGGCGATGTTGCCAAATTCGTTATTTTAATTCATGAACCCATTTATTGAACTGGGAATCCGTCATGATATTGTTAATGCCATCTCTGAGTTAGGGTTTGAAAACCCAACGCCAATCCAGGAACAGTCAATTCCGGTATTGTTAACAGGCAGCAACGATTTTGTCGGATTAGCCCAAACCGGGACCGGTAAGACTGCTGCCTTTGGCCTACCATTATTAGAGCTGTTGGATTTCGAAGAAAATCATCCACAGGCACTTGTTTTATGCCCAACACGTGAGCTTTGCTTACAGATTACAAACGACATTAAAAATTACGCCAAAAAAATGGGCAACGTTAACGTTGTTGCCGTTTATGGTGGTGCAAGTATTATGGATCAGTTACGCCAGATAAAACGCGGTGTACAGATCGTTGTGGCCACACCAGGCCGTATGCTTGATATCATCAACCGCAAGGCGATAGATTTTTCGAAGGTGAAGTACGTAGTATTGGATGAAGCTGATGAAATGCTCAACATGGGCTTTCAGGAAGATATTGACAGTATCCTATCTACCACACCCGATGAGAAAAAAACCTGGTTGTTCTCGGCCACCATGCCTACTGAAGTTCGCCGTATAGCGAAAAAGTACATGAATGAGCCGTTTGAGCTTACCATGGGAACAAAAAACACCGGTAATGCCAACATTGAGCACGAATACTATATAGTACGTGCCCGTGATAAGTATGCCGCATTTAAACGCATTGTTGATTTTAACCCTGATATTTTTGGTATCGTATTTTGCCGTACTAAAATTGAAACCCAGGATATTGCAGAGGCACTGATCAAAGACGGTTACAATGCCGATTCTTTACATGGTGACCTGTCACAACAACAACGCGATAAGGTAATGAAACGTTACCGTGAGCGCAACCTGCAATTATTAATTGCTACTGATGTTGCCGCACGTGGTATTGATGTTAATGATGTTACACACGTTATTAACTACTCGTTACCTGATGAGGTTGAGAACTACACTCACCGTAGCGGCCGTACAGCCCGTGCCGGTAAAACTGGTGTATCTATCTCTATCATCAACGCTAAAGAATTAGGGAAAATACGCCAGATAGAACGTGGCTTAGGCAAGCGTTTTGTTAAAGCCGAAATACCAACAGGGTTTGATGTTTGCGAAAAACAATTATTCTCTATTGTTCATAAAGTACATAATGTACAGGTGAATGAAGAGCAAATTGAGCAATACCTGCCCCGTATAATGGAAGAGTTTAAGGATATGACCAAGGAAGATTTCATTAAGCGTTTTGCTTCAATTGAATTTAACCGTTTCCTTGATTATTACAAAAACGCTCCTGACTTGAACGCGAGTATCGATGATAGCCGTCGTGAAAGATCTGATGACCGTCATGAACGTGGCGCATCAAGCGGACCATCAGCTTATACCCGTTTATTTATAAACCTGGGTTCTGTTGATGAATTTAACCGCGGCGATCTGTTGGGTTACATTTGCAACACTACCAAAATAAGCGGTCGTACCGTTGGTAAAATAGATGTTAAGGGTGTTTATTCATTTTTCGAAGTTCCAAATGAGGAAGTAGAAAAAGTAATGACCAACTTTAAAGAAATTGAATTTAAAGGTCGCCCTGTAAGGATAGAAGTATCTGGCGAAGGTACCAGCGATAACCGTGGTGGCGGCGAACGTCGTGAAGGCGGTTACCGTGGTGGCGAACGTCGCGAAGGTGGCGGTGGTTACCGTGGTGGCGAACGTCGTGAAGGCGGAGGATATCGAGGTGGCGAAAGAAGCAATGCTGCCGGTGGCGGTGGTGGTTTCCGTGATTTTTCTGGCAAACGCCGTGAAGATCGCCCAGAACGTCGCAAAAGATTCTAATATAAAAAGTCTTGAGTCTCCAGTCCAAAGTCATAAAAAACTTTTGACTGGAGACTAAGAACTTAAGACTTTAAAAGATAGTTTTCATGAAGCTTCCGTGGTAAGAAGCATTAGTTTTAGTTTAGTTTTGTTAACAAAGCCTTCAACTGCCGCCAGCAGCCTGAAGGTTTTTGTTTTTAACGCGAAAATTCAACAAGATCTGAGTCGGGGTAAAAGAGCGTAAGCCTATGGTCGTCCAGATCTTTGATCAGGAATTTTGTAAACGGCCTGCTACCCTGGTATGATGTAAAAATGGTATCGTTATTTACAAAATAATCCTCGGTAAGCGGTTTGCCATCATCCATGGTGAAACCTTTATCAGTTATTTCAAGCTTGGTATTACCATCCTTTGATTGCCATTTACCAACCAGTTTTTTATTAACCTGGTGCTCCGGTTCTGTATTACATGCAAAGGCCAGTAATACCAATGCAACTATCGGGACTATTAAAGCGTTTTTTTTCATAATGCATTTTTTACGCCCGTAGCCGGCGCCATTGAATTAACTATTATTGTTTGGCGGGTTTATCTATCAAATTCGCTTTTTTAACATATACCCTGTTGCCCTTTTTGTTGATGTAATAATAATAAGAATTCTTATCAATATAAATGGTTTGACCGCCCGGGCCAACTTTACCTGCATATTTTTTATCAACTACACCTGATGCGCCTTTGGCTGCTATCTCTGATGTTTTATGGCCTACCTTTTTTGCGGTGTTACCTATTTTATGACCCAGGGTTGAATCCTTGTGTGTTTGTGCAAAGCTTGGCGATATTATAAATGTACCGGCTGCAAGCATGGCAATTTTGAATAAATTTTTCATAAGAGGCTGTAATTAAGTTTATTTTTCAATAATCAGCTCAATTTTTCTGCCAAATTCTTCATTTCAAATGCCGGTGAGCTTTTCTGGTACAAAATAGCATAAACAGCATCGCAAATAGGCATGTTCACGTTGTACTTTTTATTCACCTGATGTAGGCAATTTACTGCATAGTATCCTTCGGCTATCATATTCATTTCCAGTTGGGCCGATGTTACCGTGTAGCCCTTACCTATCATGTTGCCAAACGTACGGTTACGGCTAAATTGCGAGTAAGCAGTAACCAGCAGGTCGCCAAGGTAAGCCGATTCCTTAATGTCCCTGTTTATCGGGTGAACAACATCAACAAATCTTTCCAGCTCACGTATAGCATTTGATATCAGTACCGCCTGAAAATTATCGCCATAACCAACACCATGACAAATACCACTGGCAATGGCGTATACATTTTTTAAAACCGCGCCATACTCGGTACCGTAAATATCATCAGATACAATGGTTTTAATATAGCGGGTGTTAATCATTCCCGCAAACTCGGCAGCCAGTGCCGTATCGCGCGAGGCAATGGTAAGGTACGATAGTTTTTCGAGCGCCACCTCTTCGGCATGGCATGGCCCGCTGATCACCATAAAATCATCAAACGAAACGCCCATTTTTTGGTTTAAAAATTCGCCTATAATTAAGTTTTCGTCAGGTACTATTCCTTTAATAGCCGATACCACTTTTTTACCAGCAAGGTCGGCAGGGGTTATACTTGCTAAGGCTTCCTTTAAAAATGCAGCGGGTACATTAAGCAATATAATATCGGCAAGCTGTATAAGTTCCTTTAAATTGCCCGAGATATTTTGCGGGGGTAGTTTTATTTCAACAGAGCTTAAGTAATTAGGGTTATGCCCAAATTTATGCAGGTGTTCAACCGTCTGCGCATTCCTCATCCACCAAAAAATTTCCTTTTCTGTAGTGTTATCAGCCAGCATTTTAATATTGGCTGTAGCCCAGCTCCCTCCGCCAACAACTGTGATCTTATTCTTTTGCTTATACATCAACAAATAAAAATGGTACTGCCAGGTTTTAATTGACAAAGCAAATTAATGAAATATTATGCAGATTTTTTGGAGGAAGGACAGATGGATAAAAGACAAAGGATAAAATTAAACCAAATTGGTTAAGTTTGTTTAACACCTGTTGCCAATGAACCCATCAGCCAGAAAAACATTCAACCAAAATTTTACCATCCAAAAGTATCAGGCTTTTTTAAACCGGCTTAATGATGGTTTGCACAGCCCCGTACAATTTCGCGTGGCCGAAACGCCGGTTTTTTTGACCGCCGACTTTAGGGATAAACTGATAACCGCCGGCGACAATATTATTGATACCATTTTACAACCCGGCTTTAAAGAGCTAACGGAACGCGCAATCCCTGATAAGTGGCGGGTAGCTAATGAGAACGATCATCCGCATTTTATTGCTTTGGATTTTGGGATCTGCAAAGATACCGATGGGCAGATAGTCCCCAAACTGATCGAGCTGCAGGGCTTTCCTTCATTATATGGTTTCCAGGTTCATTTGGGCGATACCTACCAGGAAATTTTTGATATCGATACCGATAAATCCATCTATTTTAATGGGCTTGACAGGAATTCGTATCTTGATCTGCTTAAAAAAACCATCCTTGGCCCGTATCAGCCTGATGAGGTAGTATTGATGGATGTAAACGCCCCCGAACAAAAAACAGCAGTTGATTTTTATATTACCCAGCAATACCTGGGCATACCTGTTGTTTCACTAAGCGATCTGCAGCAGGAAGGCAAACAGCTTTTTTATGAGGCCAATGGCGAAAAAAAACGCATCCGGCGCATTTACAACAGACTGATATTTGACGAGATTGATGGCGACGACACCATTTTTGATCAGGTGGTTGATATACGCCAGCAGCTTGACGTAGAGTGGATAACCCACCCTAACTGGTTTTACCGCATCAGCAAATTTACCATGCCCTATTTAAGCGGCAATTACATACCTAAAACACAATTTTTGCACCTATTAAAACAAATACCTGCCGATCTGGAAAACTATGTGCTTAAACCTTTGTTCTCATTTGCAGGGCAGGGCGTGATCATTGATGTTACCGAAAATGACATTAAGAACATTCAGGATCCTGAAAACTGGATATTACAACAAAAGGTAAATTACGAACCAGTGATACAGGCTCCGGATGGTGGTGTAAAAGCCGAGATACGCCTGTTGTATTTATGGCCCGATGGCGATACAAAGCCTACATTGGCCATTAACCTGGCCAGGCTTAGCCGCGGTAAAATGATAGGGGTGCGATATAATAAAGATTTTGATTGGGTAGGCGGAACAATTGCCTTTATACCGCGTTAAACTTTATACTATTAAATGCGTCTGTACGTATATATTAAAAATGTAGTATTTTTGCAACATGAATATCCAGGCCATAATTGTAATAATTCTTTTTGCTGTTGCAATTTTTTACATCGGTCGAATGATGTATAAAACCATAACTGCAAAAAAGGGATGCGGCGGTAATTGTAAATGCGGTGTTGATTTTTCTGGTATCGAAACGGGGAAAGCACATAAATAACCTGCATTACCATTCATTAAATCTTCATCTGTAATTAATACTTTTAAATAAAAGTAAAATCACTTAATGTCTTCAAACAAGCAAGTTTTTCAGGCCGACTCACCGGGTAGATGGAATAAATTCAAGTGGCTAAGCCGCGTACTTCTTGCAGTACTTGTTATTGGAATAATAGCCGTAATAGTTACTGTTAAATCAACTTATTACCCTGATCTGCCAAATCTGAATCCGGCTCCCAAAAAAATGTCGAAAGAAGAGCTTGACCAGTTAAAAAAATCAACCAGGTTCAAGTACTTCAATATACAAAAGTCTGAGATAGAGGCGATGGAGCGTGCAAGGAGCTTGCACCAGCAAAAACACCCCAACAATAAAGATCGTATAAACGCCGCGTTTTACCGTGCCTGGGAGCCACAGGCCTATAATTCATTGGTTACCAATTTATCCCGACTGGATATGGTAGTAAGTGAGGGTTTTTCAATCACACCCGGAGTTGATACCGTTGTTACCAAAATAGATACCGGCCTTATCAATCTTAATAAAAAACTCAACAAGCCTGTATTAATCACGCTCTCCAACTATGTTAATTATAACAATACAAGTGGTGGTTACGATACTAAGGACGTTGAGCGTATTATTAAAAACAAAAGGCTTCGCGCAAACTTTATTAACAGCATTGTAAATGCACTCAACAAATATAAATTTAAAGGCATAAATGTTGATTTTGACGATGTTAAAGACAGGAACGGCAAAAACTATATGACATTTTTGCAGGAGCTTTACACCGTTCTGCATGAGAAAAACTTTTTGGTAACCCAAAACGTGGTACCCGAAGACGAAGCTTATGATCTTGTTAAGCTGCAGCATTTTAATGATTTTCTGTTTGTTATGGCCATTGATGAGCATAACGAATCAAGCAATGCCGGTGATCTTTCTAACCAGCACTGGGTTGAACAGATACTGGACGATGTGTGCACCAAAGTACCAAGCGAGAAGATCATCTTAACTTTTGCAGGCGGCGCTTATGACTGGCCCGAAAACAGCGTAGGTAAATCGATAGGCTACCAACAGGCCATCAGCACGGCGCAGGAGAAAAAAAGCAAAATTGTATTTGATCCGATGTCGGCTAATTTGCATTTCAAATATCTCGATCAGGATAGCCTGCAGCATTCCATTTACTTTACCGATGCCGCTACCAATTTTAACGTGATCCGCATGGCCGACGATTGGGCAACGGGTGGAGTGGCACTATGGCGCCTGGGTGCCGAGGATCCGCGTTTGTGGTCATATTTCCAAAAAAATCTGTCTATCGACTCTTTGAGGAAAACCGGTGTCGATATCAAAAAATTAACTACCGTAGGTTTAAATAACCGTGTAAATGTTGATTATGATGGCGATGGTGAAGTGCTTGACCTGATCACCACCCCTACAACAGGCGAAATAAACGTAAAACTGGATACCAGCAATTTTACCATAACCGACCAGCAATATATTAAACTGCCCACAAAATATGTGATACGCCGCTATGGGTATGCACCTAAAAAGCTGGTTTTAACTTTTGATGATGGCCCTGATCCAGACTTTACCCCACGTATTTTAGATATATTAAAAAAAGAAAACGTACCGGCAGCCTTTTTCGTGGTAGGCTCCATGGCCGAAAAGAACATGCAGATAGTGCGCCGGATATATGAAGAAGGTTATGAAATTGGTAACCATACCTTTTTCCATCCGGATATTTCAACCATAAGCCTTGACCGTGTTGTACTGGAGCTTAATGCCACGCGCAAGCTCATTGAATCGATAACCGGGCGCAGCACCATATTGTTCAGACCACCGTTTAATGCTGATGCCGAGCCCCAAACGCTTGCAGAGGTTATACCGGTTGCTGAAAGCCGCAGGCAAAGCTATATCACCATTGGCGAATCAATTGACCCCTGGGACTGGCAGCCCGGTGTAACGGCTGATAGTATTATAGCACGCACCATCAGGCAAAAGGATAATGGTTCCATGATATTACTGCATGATGCCGGCGGTGATACCCGCGAAGAAACGGTAAAGGCTCTGCCCGCAATTATACATTACTTTAAATCGCACGGTTACAAGTTTACAACCATTGCCGATGTGCTGGGCAAAACCAAGGCCGATTTGATGCCGCCAATAAAGAACGACCCCAACAGCGGCATATTAGGGCCTATGTATGATGTATTTGTACATGGCTATTTTTATATTAACTGGATATTGATCTACGTATTTTTATCGGCTATTTTCCTGGCCATTGGCCGTATTGTTTTAATTGGCATACTGGCAGTAAGGCAGCATGGCGAAAATAAAAAGATGATAAAATTACGGGGCAACGATATTCCGTTGCCTCCGGTAAGTATCATTGTACCTGCCTATAACGAAGAGGTGAACGCTGTTGCAACCATACAAAGTTTATTAAAAACCGAATACCCATCCTTCGAGATCATTTTTGTTGATGATGGATCAAAAGATAAAACATTTGAAGTGGTTACCGCTGCTTATGCCGGTAATCCGTTGGTTAAAATATTAACCAAACCCAATGGCGGTAAGGCATCGGCCCTTAACTTTGGCATTACCCATGCCCAAAGCGATTTTGTGGTTTGTATTGATGCCGATACACAGCTAAAAACAGATGCTATTTATCACTTAATGACCTATTTTACTGATGATGAAATTGGCGCAGTGGCAGGTACGGTAAAAGTAGGTAACGAAACCAATATCATTACGCGCTGGCAGTCAATTGAGTATATTACGGCTCAAAATATGGACCGCCGCGCCTTTGACCTTATCAACAGCATTACCGTGGTGCCAGGCGCGATAGGCGCGTTCAGGAAATCGGCAATTTTTAAAGCCGGGGGCTTTACCTATGATACCCTTGCCGAAGATTGCGACCTTACCATGCGCATATTAAAACAGGGTTATATCATTAAGAACTGTGCCGAAGCCATAGCTTATACCGAGGCCCCTGAAACCGTTAATATGCTATTGAAACAACGTTTTCGCTGGAGTTTTGGCGTAATACAAAGTTTCTGGAAAAATCGCGACGCGCTGTTCAATAAAAAATATAAGTTTTTTGGGATGGTGGGCATGCCAAATATCCTCATATTCCAGATCATATTACCCCTGTTTTCGCCGCTGGCCGATCTGATGATGATATTTGCCCTGTTTGGTGCCAAGCCCGAAAAAATGCTATTTTATTATTTAGCCTTTGTTCTGATTGATTTCATCGTGGGCATCATTGCCTTCAAGATGGAAAAAGAGAATTATAAGAAGCTTATCTACATTATACCGCAGCGTTTCATGTGGCGCCAGCTTATGTATTATGTACTGTTTAAATCGATCAGGAAAGCATTAAAAGGCGAGCTAAGCGGTTGGGGCGTATTAAAACGTACCGGAAACGTTAAGGTTGAAAAAGAGAAGGAAAGTCAGGTGTAAGGTTAATAATATAATATTCTTACAAAAGCATCACGTCATTGCGAGGAACGAAGCAATCTCTATGCTATACAGAGTCCCTCTGCTTATCGGGGATTGCTTCGTTCCTCGCAATGACGCTATTTTTTAGCTTTAAAAATTGGGAAGCGGCAGGCAATTTAAAATCAATCCCTTTCAATCAAACAAACCGCATAAGCAACTACACCTTCTTCCCGGCCAATAAAACCTAATTGTTCGTTAGTAGTAGCTTTGATGGATATATCATCCTCGCTTATGGAGGCGGCGGAGGCAATGTGTGTTTTCATAGCCGGTATATGCGGGTTTATCTTTGGTGCTTCCAGGCATACCATGGCATCAATATTGCCTATGCTAAACCCCTTTTCTTTTATAAGCTCTACCACATGCTGCAGTAACACCAGGCTGCTTACGCCTTTCCACCTGTTATCGGTGTTTGAAAAATGAAAGCCTATATCGCGTAAATTGGCGGCACCCAGCAAGGCATCGCAAATGGCATGTAGTAATACATCGGCATCAGAGTGTCCGAAGGCTCCTGAATGGTGCTCTAAATTTACGCCGCCTAAAACAAATGGATGCTGCTCTTTTAACTGATGTACATCAAACCCAAAACCTACCTTTATTTTACCCATTACCGTTTACTCACATTTGTTGTACCGCCAAAGTTTGCCGACAAGGTAAAGCGCAGCGTATTGGCCAAAGGGCTGTTTTGCTGGCTGGCAGCCAGATACGAAAAATCAAAATTAAAAATATCATACTTCATACCTACACCCAGGGTTAGGTAATGCCTGTCGCCTTTTGAGGGGTTTTCATAAAAATACCCAGCCCTAAAGGCAAACTGCTGATTATACCAGTACTCTATACCTGGCGAAAGGCTTATTTCCTTAAGCTCTTCGCTAAATCCGCCCCTGGCATCGGTAAAAGATCTGAAAATACCTGATGGCACCGAAATATCACTTATAACGCCTGTTGAATCGCGCCCGGTGGGTACCAATAGCTTATTCAGATCAAGGGTAACAGTAAGCTGGTTGGTTTCATCAAGGTTCCAGGTGTTGGCGGCACCAATCTTTAAATTGGCCGGTAAAAAATAACCGGGCTCTACATCGCTATAGCTTATTTTTGTACCAATGTTTGATACGTGCACACCAAAGGCAAAAAGGTTATCAATGCCGTAAGGCTTTTTATAGTATAAAGAAACATCGGCAGCAACAGCGTTACCGGCTTTGCTAACCTGACCAGATCCCTGCGAATAGGAGATGCTTGATATATTTGAATGTATATAGCGCAGCGTTAAGCCCAATGATAGGTTTTCGCCAAATTTACGCGCAAAAGAACCATCCAGTGAAAATTCGTTAGGTGTATATGTACCAAGATTATTGGATAGATCATCAGTTAATTGTACGGAGCCGTAATTAAAGTAACGCAGGGATGCACCTAAAGTATTACGATCATTTAATTTATGTGCATAACTCAGGTATGACAGGCTGATATCGGGTACCAGATGCCTTAACCATGGACTGTATGATACTGACAAGGCATCATTACTTTCTAAAAAAGCCAGTTTTGAGGGGTTCCAGTAGTTAGCATTAACATCAGGGGATGTAGCTACGCCGGCTTCACCCATGCCACCCGCGCGCGAGTCAGGAGCGATGTTCAGAAATTGTACCTGTACCGGTATTGCATTAATATTACTTCCATTTGGGTTTGTGCCAGAGGTTTGTGCAATGCCTGCAAACGGCAATAAAAACAGCACGGAATAAACAATACAGCGAAAGGTAAAAAAGTTCATTGGGTGCAATTTAACTTTAATAATTCAATTGATATATAGATACACTCAAAATTCACTTTGGATTTTTCAAGGAACTGTTTGAAGAGTTGCTCAATCAAAAAAGCAATCCAATGCAACTAATTTCATCATTTTTTCGTTCAAATGCGAGATAATAGTTTGATTTATTTTTAATAATGGTTAATGAATATTAGCATTATAGCCATTTTTTTCTAAATTTACCTCTAAATATAACTGTAAAAATATGAAAATACTTTTTACTAAAACTGCTTTAGTGATGTTGGCTGTAGGCGCCGTGATGAGCAGCTGCAGTAAACACGAACAGTCGCAAAAAACCGGAATCACATATAACGACAAAACCAATGGTGGTTATGTGCGCTTCAGACAAACCCACCCAGCTCCGGGACCGGGTTTGGTGCCTATTGAGGGCGGTACTTTTGTAATGGGAGGTAGTGCAGACCAGGATGTTACTTATGATTATAATAATGTACGCCGCCGGGTAACCGTTCCTTCATTTTATATGGATGAAACCGAGGTATCAAACCAGGATTGGCTTGATTACCTGCACTGGACCGCCATCACCTTCCCTCAGGATCGTGAATTATATTATGATGCGTTACCCGATACCCTCGTATGGCGTAAAGCGCTATCATACAATGAGCCCTATGTTGATAATTACCTGCGCCACCCTGCATTCCAGGATTATCCTGTTGTAGGTATAACCTGGGACCAGGCCCAGGATTACTGCCAATGGCGCACCGATCGTACCAATGAGAATATTTTACGTGAGTCGGGCAGAATGGTATCCTGGAAAGACTTAAATGGTGGCGGCAAAAAAGGCGCAGCTGCGGCGGCTCCGGCAACTGCTTCGGCACAACCATTTAATACCGACATTTACCTTAACGGCCAAATGAAAGGTGCCGGAATTGACGGCAAAAAGATGATGCCTGATCTAAGTCCTAATGCACAGCCTGGTACCGGTAAAGGCGGTAAGCCTGTAAGACCTGTACGCATGGAAGATGGTATATTAAAACAAGGTTATCGCCTGCCCTCTGAAGCCGAGTGGGAATACGCAGCTTTGGCTTTGGCCGGTAATACCCAGTTTGAAAATATTGACGATGGTAAATTGTATCCATGGAATGGCTTAGGCGTACGTTCGGCCAAAAGCAAAACCCGTGGTTTAATCATGGCTAACTTTAAACGTGGTAATGGTGATAATGCCGGTGTGGGTGGATACCTGAATGATAAGGCCGATATTACCGCTCCGGTAAGGTCATACGCGCCAAATGATTTTGGTTTATATAATATGGCAGGTAACGTGAATGAATGGGTAGCCGATACCTATCGCCAAACCTCATTTGAGGAGTTTGATGATTTTAACCCTTTTCGTGGTAATGAATATACCAACAAACGTTTAGCCGATCCTACAAAGGGACTTTACGCCAAGGATAAATATGGCCGCCCCATTAAGGATCCTGCAAAATCAAACAAAAAATTAAAATACAGTGAACTTTTAGCCTTACAAGGGCAAAGCGCCGACTCGGTTGCTGCAGCCGCTCCTGCTAACGGTAATGCGGCGGTTAATCCGAATAATCCGCTCTCGGCTAAAAACTCCGGAAAAGCTTTTAACGCCGATATGAGGGGCG
The DNA here is from genome assembly GCF_056401495.1 of Mucilaginibacter sp. P4_E8. NCBI lineage: Bacteria > Pseudomonadati > Bacteroidota > Sphingobacteriia > Sphingobacteriales > Sphingobacteriaceae > Mucilaginibacter > Mucilaginibacter sp. P4_E8. The sequence goes on along the minus strand of NZ_JBFUJG010000038.1, from coordinate 20,444 downwards.
AAAAAGATACCGTTAACATGGCACTATATGGCACCACCACTTTGGTTAACAACCATTCAAAAGTTTACAAAGGTGGTTCATGGAATGATATGGCTTATTGGTTAAACCCATCAACCCGCCGCTTTATGGACCAGGATGAGGCAAGCGCCGAAGTGGGTTTCCGCTGCGCGATGACGTTGGTTGGCGCACCAGAAATTTACCCTACAGGCAAGCCGCATTATAGTATTAAAAAAGCCAGGGCTTATAAATCAAAATAAAAACTCTCTTATTTATATAAAAAAGCCGTTCAGAAGTTGAACGGCTTTTTTTGTTTTTAACCGGTACTAAGCGAAGTATATTTAATGGCTCATACTACTAACCATTAGATCCTTCGTTATTACCCACTACGTGTTTCAATTGTCGCAGTTAACAAATATATCATTGCTAACGAAGCAATCTTATCATGCAGCTTACACAAGCAAAGTCGTTACTTGTCCTATGAGATTATTAATGTTGTGTTTGTTTTTATTTTATTAATGAGCTCCCTATGGTCGGTTGCCACGCTGTGCTCACAATGACACTTTATAACAAAATCACGGCACCCAAAACCACACACAATTTGAGCAGCATTTAAGAACTTCAGATAAATAAAAGCCCCGGCACCATTACTGGTGCCGGGGCTTAACTTATGATGGGTTTAATTAATAACCATCGTTTTGTTTTAGATTTTTATTGGCGTTTGTTTCTGTTTGCGGAATAGGAAATACCACGTTTGTAGCATCAAACTCTGATGGGCCAACCTTTTGTTTTAAACGTTTGGCGTCATGAAAAAAGAAGCCCCCTTCAAATGCAAGCTCTAATACCCTTTGCTTCAGCACTTCGGCAATGTTAGCTGCTATTACTTTCGTAGGATCCGGGTTAACTGGTGGTACGTAGTTGGCAATACCAGCGCGTTTTCTGATCACGTTAATATCTGCAATCGGTTGGGCTCCCGTGCTTGTCCCCAAACGCAGGTTGGCTTCCGCACGAATTAAATATAATTCAGCAAGGCGTATTATGCGTACATTGCCATATAAATTATCAAATTTATCGCACCTTAAGTTACCATCGGAGTCTTCATTGTATATATCTAAACGAGTGTCGCCATTGCTAAACTGATTTAAAAAACTTTCTTTTATCGTTATATCACCCCTCCCGCCAAATTCAGACGATGCATAAAAGGTGTTCAACTCGTTAGAAACCCCTGTTCCTAACTGGCTGGTTAACTGAATAGCAAAAATATCCTCGGTTGTATTATCTACGTGTACCGCCGATTGATTTGGAAAAGGAAATTCGTCTGTATAAACCGCCACTAATGAATACGCGTTGGAGCTAATAACCTTTGTTGCCTCGGTAGCAGCCTTTACATACTCACCTTGCTGCAGGTAAAGCCTTGCCAGTATAGCCGAAGCGGCATAGCTGTTTGCGAAAAAGGTAACACCTTTACCTAATTTAGTTTCAGCATCGGTAAGGTCAGCTATAGCCTGTTGATAAACCTGGCTTACAGTTGATCTGGAAGGATACGATGATGAATTGATAACGGATGTAGGTGTTAACACAATAGGAACACCTAAATTAACAGTTGGGTTACCATCATTCCATGATTTTCCAAATAACCTTACCATTTCAAAGTAAACAAGCCCTCTTAAAAACTTGGCCTGTCCTTCGGTCGAGTTTTTATCACCGGCAGCAACCTTATCTAAATTGGCCAAAACATTATTAGTTTGGTTAATAACGCGGTAACCATCAAGCCATATGGAGTTAACAAAAGTATTATCAATAGGGATTTCCTGACTTACCATTTGAGTTAAACCCTGAAAAGTACCAGACCAATCAACAACAGATTGTGTAGCCATCAGGTCAGGCTCCAGAAACACTCTGCCACCATACAAGTCACTAAGGCTCATTCGGTTATAGGCACCTATAAGCGTGCTTTGTACATCTGTAGCTGTAAGTATTGCCTTATCGGCCTCTATTTGATTGGATGGATTAAGGTTTAATTGCTTATTACAGGCACCTAATAAAAGTATGGTACCAAAAGCTGTTATATATATTTTAATTTTTTTCATCTCTGTAAATATTAATGGTTACAATCCTATGTTTACACCAAAAGTAATTGTACGGGGTTGTGGCGCTGAGTAAAAATCAACACCAAGGTTGTAATTATGGTCTTGCGCTTCAAAGTCGGCGTTAACTTCAGGATCCCAACCTTTATATTTGGTGATCAGGAACAGGTTATAAGCGTTAACAAATATCTTTGCCCTATCAATCTTTATTTTTGATAAAACATCTTTTGGTATATTATAGCCTAAACTAACAGTTTTACAACGAACGTATGAACCACCTGAAAGATAACGACTTGATGGATTTGTTCCGTTAGCATAAAACAAACGAGGCTCAGGTACATTAGTAATATCACCAGGTTTTTTCCAATAACTTAGCTGATCAATCGTCTGGTTATCAAAGCCGTTGCTGGCATTAGCGCTCATGTACTGACCACCGCCATTATAAATTTTATTACCAAATGATCCCTGGAAGGTAATAGAAAAATCAAACCCTCCATAAGACAAATTATTGGTTAAACCACCCGTATAATTTGGTGTTGGGTTACCCAATGGTACTTGTTGTGCAGCATTATAGTCATTTGTTTTTGTACGGTTAACGTTTCCGCCTGCATCCTTAGTGTTTAAATAGTACAAGGCATCACCATTTGCCGGGTCAACGCCTGCATATTCACGTCCGTAAAACACACCTATCGGCTGCCCCTCCATAACCCGGTTTAAATCATTGTCGCCAATAATTAAACCGTTTACATAGGTTACTACGTTTTTATTGTAAGCTATATTAAATGATGTAGACCATTTAAATTTACCCACAAAATTATCTGATGATAAAGAAACTTCATAACCCTGGTTGTACAGCTTAGCTAAATTTTGTTGTTGTGAAGCTATCCCTAAAGTTTGCGGTACGTTTACTTCAAGCAAACCATCGCGGGTGTTTTTACGGTAATAATCAAAAGTTCCTGACAAACGATTGTTAAAGAAACCTATTTCAAAACCAGCATCAAACTGCAGTGTTTTTTCCCATCTTAAATTAGGGTTGGCTATTTGGTAAAAACGCTGCCCGGGAACACCGTTATATCCGGCATCGCCCGAGAATAAACCAAACGCTGCATACTCAGGAATTTCTGCATTACCTGTTAAACCATAACTCGCCTTAAGCTTTAAATTGCTAAGGGTATTTGAATTTTTCAAAAAATCTTCCTGGCTAATAACCCAGCCCACTGATCCCGCAGGAAAAAAACCATACCTGTTGTTTGCACCAAATCTTGATGAAGCATCTGTACGGCCGCTTACTGATAATAAGTATTTACTTTTAAAGGCATAATTGGCCCTTGCAAAATAGGAGACAAAGCTATATTCGGTTTGAGTTGATGTACCGCCTGATTTTACGGCCGCAGAAGCTATTTGTTTATACGCATCTGACGGGAACTGTTGCCCTTGTATATCATTGCCATTATTACGGCTGTACTCGTAACTTGTGCCCAGTGTTGCATCTAAGGTATGATCTGTGCCAAAGGTGTTTTTATAGGTGAAATAATTATTTACTGTATAGTGTATTATAGTGGTGTTTGTGTTTTCGCCCAAACCGTTAGGTTGGCCCGAATTTCTGAATGTTAACCGGCCTGAGTAGCTATCCTCATTGGAGTTCGTTTGATCAACACCAAACTCCGAGCGGAAACTTAAATGTTTTACTATTTCCCAATTGGCATATATATTACCTAACGTTCTGTAATTATTGGTATGAAAATAAGCATTATCAACATTCAATAATGGATTATAGTAAAGCGGATAGCTGCTGGCAGCACCTGGCAAACTACCACTTAACAAACCAGTGCGCGGATCAATAACAGGAGTTATAGGAGATAATGCCACAACCTGAAGTGGTGTACCAAATGAGTTGTCATTATCAAGCCGTTCATTTAAAGAGTGGGTAAAGTTCATGTTCATACCCACCTCAAAATTATCGAAAAGCCTGGAGGTGAGGTTTAAACGACCAGACATTCTTTTAAAATTATTACCCTTTAATATCCCGGTTTGATCAAGGTATTGGCCACCGATAAAATAAGTGGTTTTATCATTACCTCCTGATACGTTAAGGTCATACTGTGCTTGGGGCGCGCTTTGGAAAGCTTCTTTTTCCCAATCGGTATTGGTTGTGCCCCAGTCTTTAGTTTTACCTGCCGCATAGGTGGTAAATTTATCATCAACATATGATTTATAATCAGCCAGGGCAGCATTTAAAGAGGGATAAAGATCTGCGGCAAAATCTTGTTTAGCTGCTCCAATACCTGCCTGTTCTTCCATTGCCAGCCATTGGGTTGAATTTAAAAATTCGCGGTGACGGGATGGAGTACTGGTACCAAACTGGGCAGAGAAGTTGATTTTGGCGGTTCCCGCTTTACCCTTTTTGGTAGTAATTAGCATTACTCCGTTTGAAGCACGTGCACCATATATTGCCGACGCAGAAGCATCTTTCAAAAAGTCAACCGATTCTACATCGTTAAAGTTAATATCTGCAAGTGGGTTTGTTGCTGCCGATGTACTGGAAATATCCGAATTATTAAGTACAATACCATCAACTACTACCAATGGTTGCGTACCGGCAGTAATAGAGGCCGTACCACGTATACTGATTTTAATTCCCTGCCCAAGTTTACCGTTGTTGGCTTGTATATTAACACCTGCGGCTTTGCCTTGTATTGCCTGTTCAAGTGTGGTAACTGGCGTACCTTGTATCTCTTTTGAAGAAACAGACGCAATGGAACCTGTTATAGATTGTCTTTTTTGGGTACCATAACCAACTACTACAACTTCGGTAAGTTGTTTTGAATCCTGTTCAAGCGCCGTATTTATTACCTGACCATTGATGGGTGATTCGGCTTCTTTAAAGCCCAGGAATCTGAAAACAAGTACTTTGGCATTGGCCGGTACTGATAAGCTATAGGTACCATTAATGCTTGTTTGAGTTCCGGTTCCGGCAACTCCCTTCACGGTTACACTTACCCCAGGTAAGGGCGACCCGTCTTTTTGATCCGTTACTTTACCTGTTATAACACGGTTTTGTGCAAAAACAAATGAGATACAAGAAAATAACAACAAAATTGTTAGTAAATTTTTCTTCATGTAGTTAGTATTTAGTTAAAAGAAGTAAGCTATTAAAAAAAAAGAGTAAAAACAATAAAAAACCTAAATATCCGTTGGTTTCATTGCAAATATTATTATAAATTATACTAAAGAGGGTTATTTTTTAAAACCCGATCAGAATTTGACCCTTTTCTACTTTATCACCGGGTTTTATTTTTATCTTTTTTATGACAACATCAGCCGGCGACTTAATGATGTTTTCCATTTTCATGGCCTCCAGCACAAAAAGGTTATCACCTTTTTTTACTTCATCACCTTCGGCTGCAAAAACCTTAAGTACCATTCCTGGCATTGGCGCCTTTATTTCGCTCACCTTAGCACTGGTCAGGTTGCTTAAGCCAAGCTTATCCAGCAATACATCAAACTGGTCTTTTGCCGAAATGGAGTAAGTGGTATTGTTCACCTTAATTTCGGCCGTCTTTTCCGCACTGTTAAAACCAACTACTTCTACGTTGTATGATGACTGGTTGTTTCCAATAACATGATATATTGCGCCACCTATATGCTTTACATCAACCACGGTTTTCACGTTATTTACCAGCAGGTCCTGTGAAGTTCTGTCAATTTCAAGATCATGCCGGTCGTTTACTTTTAATTGGTACATATAAGTGATTAGTTTTGGAGTAATAGGCTTTGAGCGTTTTAAAGTTATTAATTTTTGTTGATAACCTCTAACTACCCAACGGTAACTTTTACTGCTTAATGCAAACTGAAAACCCTTATTGGGTAAATATATATTGAATCAGGTTAGCGCCCATTTTTAACGCTTTTAAGCGAGCTTCCTGTGTATCGCCGGCATAGGTCCCATAATCTTCCCAACCGTTGCCCAGATCACACTCGTAGGTATAAAAACACACCAGCCTTCCTTTATATATAAGCCCGAAACCCTGCGCCCGTTTACCATCATGCTCATGAATTTTAGGCAAGCCATTGGGGAAGCTATATTTTTGATGATAAATAGGATGATTAACCGGCAGCTCAACAAAATCAAGCTCGGGGAAAACCTTTTTCATTTGCGGTCGGATGAATTTATCAAAGCCATAGTTATCATCAATATGCAAAAAGCCACCACCGGTTAAGTATTTGCGCAGGTTGCGGACTTCCTGATCGGTAAATATCACGTTGCCATGCCCGGTCATAAAAGTAAAGGGATAATTAAATAATGAAGTACTGCCAGCTTCAACCACGTCATCCTCGGCCTCAAAATTTGTTTTTAAATTTTCGTTGCAAAATTTTACCAGATTGGGCAAAGCGGTACGATCGCCATACCAATCGCCGCCACCACTATATTTAATGCGGGCAATTTTATACGCAGGCGCGTTAAAACCGCTCATAACCATAATAATAACAAAAGCAGTTATGATAAATTTAGCAGTTTTCATACGCGGTTTAAAAAATTCACTTCAAAGCAAGCCTCAAGCGCGGCGGTTTCGGTACGCAGCCGGCTTTCACCTAAAGTTATGGGTTTAAATCCGTTTTGCAAAGCTGTTTCAATTTCGGCAGGTGTAAAATCGCCTTCGGGGCCTATCAGTATCAAATACCGCTCCTGCAAAGTCAACTCGTCACGAAGATTAAACTTATCACCTGGTTCACAATGCGCTATGAATTTTTGGCCATCAAATGGCTGGGCAAACAATTGGCTTAGTTTTACAGGCTCGTTTAAAACGGGGTGGTATGCTTTTAATGATTGCTTGATAGCCGCGGTAATGATCTTATTCAGCCGGTCAACTTTGGCCTCCTTACGCTCAGACCGCTGACTAATGATCAGTGATATTTCGTCGATACCAATCTCCGTGGCTTTTTCTAAGAACCACTCCAGGCGTTCAATATTTTTTGTTGGGGCTACCGCTAAGTGCAGGTAATGGTTACGCTTGTTAAAACCAGTTGTAACCGATGTGATATTTAGTATGGTGCGTTTGGGGTGCGCATCCTGTATTACAGCGGTATAAAAACCTCCGCGACCATCAATCAGTTGTACTTCGCTACCGGTTTCAAGCCTTAGTACACGGATAGCGTGCTTGCTTTCTTCTTCACTAAGAAAATATTGTGGGTGCGATGGTTCAATATCGGGGGTATAAAAAAGCATAAAGCTAAAAGCATAAAGCCGAAAGCACCAAGCGTTGAGTGACTTTAGCTTTATGCTTTCAGCCTTTAGCTTTTAGCTTCCGTTTAGTGTAAATCTACTGTATCTTCTTCATTTATCAGCAATTCGAGCTTAACCGATTCAATATTCTGATCTGATTTTCTTAACACGGTAATATTGTACCCGTTTGATTCCTTTTGCTCACCAACATCGGGTATTTTCCCAAATATATCGCCCAGCCAGCCAGATACGGTATCAAAATCCCCATCTTCGGGCAGGTCATGCGGTAAATGTTCGTTTACGTCATATATAGGCGCAAGGGCATTTACAATAAACTCGCGGTCGTTCACTTTTTCAACAATAGGTTTTTCTTCATCATACTCATCCTGTATCTCACCCACCAGTTCTTCCACAATATCTTCCAGCGTAACCATGCCGGCCGTACCGCCAAACTCATCAAGCACAATGGCAATCTGTATGCGTTTTTGCTGCAGCTCGGCCATCAGGTCATTGATCTTTTTGGTTTCGGGGATAAAGTATGGCTTACGGATAATATCTTTTAATACGATCTCTTCGTTACGGGCCAATAGTGGCAGTATATCTTTGGCGTGTACAATACCAATTATTTTATCAATAACATCATCATAAACCGGCATACGTGAGTAACCTTCGGTAATGATCATATCAAGCAGTTCCTGTTTGGATGAGCTGATGTCGATACCTGATATTTTAGTTCGCGGCACCATGATATTTTTAACCACCCGCTCGTTAAAATCAAATACATTTTGTATCAGCTCATGTTCGTTCGAATCTAAGGCGCCTGATTCTTTACCCTGTTCAAGCAGGTATTGTAATTCTTCGGAACTGTGATGGGCCTCTCCGCCTTCTAAAGTATTAATACCTAAAAGCTTCAAAATAAAATTAGCGAACCCATTTAACAACCATATCAAAGGTTTGAAAAACACAAAGAAAAACCTAAGCGGAAGAGAAACTGCCAGCACCGTACGTATTGATTTTTGAATGGCTATTGATTTAGGAGCAAGCTCACCAAACACAATATGCAATACGGTAATAAAAGTAAAGGCTAAAATGTGACTGGCGGTAATAAAACCACTTGAAAGATTTATCCCTACGGCCATAAAGCCCCTGATTACAACGTTAGTGGCCACTTCTTCGCCCACAACACCAAGTGCAAGAGACGCTATAGTAATACCCAATTGCGTTGCAGCCAGGTAACCATCAAGGTTATGTAATATACCGCGTGCAACCTTAGCAACCCCGCTCCCCGATTTGGCCTTTATTTCTATTTGTGATCCCCGTACCCTTACCATGGCAAACTCTGCGGCTACAAAAAAACCATTGAGCAAAACCAGAAATACGGTTGCAATTAAGTAAAAGGTACTTATTTCGTAATGCGCGGGGTCCATCTATTAATTATTGCGTGACAGGAAAAGTAGACTTATACAATTCCAAACTTTCTAATATCACTTTATGCGCATAGCGTAAGCCCAATAAATGTTCAATGGTTACGTTTTTGCCTTCCAGTTTTTTATAATCCTTAAAAAAACGGACTATTTCGGTCATGGCATGAGGCGGCAGTTCGTTCAGGTCATTGATATAGTTTACAGACATATCATTCTTAGCTACTGCAATGATCTTGTCATCCTGCTCACCGTTATCAACCATGTGCATCACACCTACCACTTTTGCCTCGATGATTGACATTGGGAACACATCAATAGAACAAAGAACAAGAATATCCAGCGGATCTTTATCATCACAATAAGTTTGCGGGATAAAGCCATAATTGGCCGGATACATTACTGATGAAAACAAAACGCGGTCTAATTTTAACAAACCGGAATCCTTATCAATTTCATACTTTGCTTTTGAACCTTTTGGTATCTCGATGATAGCATTAACAATTTCAGGAATATTTTCACCGGGAGAAACCTGGTGCCAGGGGTGTTGAGTACTCATTTAGTATATTATATTTATTTTATTTCTTTTTCCTTATCTTTTTCTTTTGCTTCCGAAAGCTTCTTCCTGATATAAGCTGCAATAAGCGGAATTGATGTAACCACTATAAGCCCTAAAACTATATATTGCAGGTAATTTTCTAATTGCGGAAACCTTTTCCCTAAGAAAAACCCGCTCAAAGTAAATGTACATACCCAGGTAATACTGCCTATAAAGTTATATAAAGTAAACCTTTTTATATCAACCTTAACAACTCCTGCAAATATAGGGGCAAATGTTCTAACTATTGGGAAAAATCTCCCTAAAATCAGCGCCATGCCACCATACTTATTATAAAATTCGCTGGCAAGTGTTACATATCGTTTCTTAAAAAACAGCGAATCATTTTTGTTAAACAGCACGGGCCCCGTTCGATAGCCAAACCAATATCCCGTAAAATTTCCTAATATTCCTGCCCCAATGAGCGATAACACTAATGTAGATATGGATACATCAACCTTACCTGCCGAGCATAGCAGGCCTGCCATAAAAAGCAAATAATCTCCTGGTAAAAAAAAGCCAAAAAATAATCCGGTTTCAGCAAATACAACAACAAGCAGGAGATAAAAGCCTCCCCTGCTTATAATGGATTGAGCGTCCGTTAAATTTTGAAGGTGTTCCCAAAAACTTTCCATTCACTATATCTGTAAAACTACAAATATTAAATCAATTTGCAGTTATCTGTTTACCGATTAAATGAACCGGGCAATAAAATCAGGGTAGATGCCGATGATAATAGTTACCAAAGCCGAGAAGCCAAATACAATTTTATAGTAAGCAGGCACAACCAGTTCTGCACGGTCGGCCGAGCGGAAATACATGGCTATGATAACCCTGAAATAATAAAAAATGCTGATAATGGCATTTACTACAGCTATAATAACCAGCCAAACATGGTATGTTGCCAGCGCACCCGAGAACATGAAGAACTTACCTATAAAGCCTGCAGTAAGTGGTATACCCGCTAATGAAAGCATAGATATGGTAAGCACAAACGCCAGGAAAGGATTATTTTTTGCCAGGCCGTTAAAGCTTTCAAAATTATCGCTGCCGCTTTGCTGCTGCACCAGGATCAAACTGCCAAAGGCAATAATGGAGGCAATAGAATAAGCTGTTGCATAAACAAATACTGAATTAGCCGAGCCTGAACCTAAAGCCACAATAGCGAAAAGCAGATAGCCGGCATGTGATATACTTGAAAATGCCAGCATACGCTTAAAGCTTTGCTGGTACAGCGCGGTAATGTTGCCTATAAATAAAGTAATGATGGTGATGACCAATAGTACTGGCACCCAAAAGTCAGACAGTGGAGCAAAACAGGCTGAGAACAGACGCAGGAAAGCTGCAAAACCAGCAGTTTTTACTACGGTTGACATGAACGCAGTAATAAGGGTTGGCGAACCTTCGTATACATCTGGTGTCCAGAAATGGAAGGGAGCAGCGCCTACTTTAAAGCAAAGACCAACAATGATGAGCGCTATGCCGGTGTAAAACATAGGGTCGATGTGGTGTGGATGGGACAGCACCCAGTCGCGTATCACTTCCAGGCTGAATGAACCGGTTGTTCCGTATATTAAGGTAATACCAAATAACAGGAAGCCGGTTGAGAACGCCCCCATCAGGAAATATTTTAAAGCAGCCTCGTTTGATGCAAAATCACTTTTCTTGATCCCCGCCAATACATATAAACTTACCGACATGATCTCGATACCGATAAACAGCATGGTAAGGTTATAAAATGATACCATAACAATGATACCAGCCAGCGAAAACAAGATAATGGCATAATACTCCGCCACGTTCCTGCTGATCTTTTCAAAATACCCGCCTGATAACATCACGATAAGGATAGTAGCAATGATGGTAATGCCTGAAAACGCGATAGAAAAATTATCGAACATCATCATACCATGATAAATTGGCAAGGCAACATTATTCCATTGAGCAATGGCTAAACCTAAAGCGGCCAATAAGCCAACAATAGTAACCGGCAATAATGATTTTGTAGCCTTATACAAGCCGAGGTACAAAAGCACTATAGGTAAAACAGATATGATGATTAAAGTATTCATTTTATATTTTAGAACTTATGCTTTAGAATTTATTTAATTCGCTCTTGCATTTAAAGTATGTATTAAATTATTAACAGCCGCCTCGGATATATGCATAATAGGTTGAGGATAAACACCTATGCCTATTATTAAAATGCAAATGATGGCCAATACTACTCTCTCCGACCCGGTAATGTCTGTAAATGTGGCGGTCAGTTCGTTGGTTTCGCCCTGCATTACATTTTTGTACATGCGCAGCATATATACCGCGCCAAAAATGATGGTTAATCCTGCTATTGCAGCTATTGTTATATTCACATAATGGTAAGCACTATATTCAAAAACACCATTCAGCAATAAAAACTCGCCTATAAAGCCATTTGTTAACGGTAAGCCTACTGTACCCAGCACAATAATTAAGAAAGCTATAGAAAATTGCGGAGCCACTTTGGCAATACCACCAAGCTGGCTGATGTCGCGCGTGTTTAATCTCCTGCTGATGATATCCCATATAAAGAACATACCCACAACGTTGATACCGTGGTTAAGCATTTGTATCATGGCGCCTTGTATACCTTGTGCATTCCAGGCAAAAATACCGGCGGCTATCAAGCCTACGTGCGCTATGGATGAGTATGCTACCAAACGTTTTCCATCCTTTTGGTTAAAGGCAATAAGTGATGCATATATAATGCCTATCACGGCCAATATCATTACCAGGCTTTGCCATTGTATAAAACCCAATGGTGCATTTGGTATTAACCAGCGGATAACCCCGTAAATACCCATTTTTAGCATAATGCCTGATAGCATCATGGTTCCTGCAGTTGGCGCTTCGGTATAAGTATCCGGCTGCCAGGTATGGAAAGGGAACAATGGCATTTTTATGGCGAAGGCCAGGAAAAACGCCCAGAACACCAGCGACTGGTGCGGCGCATTTAAACCTAATTTATAAAACGCGTGCAGGTCATAAGTTTTTTCTGGCGATTGCAGGTACAGGTAAATAATGCCCAAAAGCATAAATAACGAACCGGCAAACGTGTATATAAAAAACTTAATGGTGATGCGGATGCGGTTTTCGCCACCCCACAGGGCACATATAAAGTAAATAGGTATCAGGGCGGCTTCCCATCCTACGTAAAATAAAAATCCGTCTAAAGCGGTAAATACAACCAGTAAGCCAGCCTGCATAAATAATATCAAACCGTAAAAAGCGCCCGCGTTTTTATGCTGATGCTGAAAGGTTGATAAGATAATAAGCGGTACAAGCAGCGTGGTAAGCAATACCATGATCATGCTGATGCCATCAATACCGGCGCTAAAGTAAATGCCGAATTTGGAGATCCAGGGCACATCAATTGTAAATTGAGTGCTTGCATCGGGTGTAAAACGGCTTAAAAATATGCCGGCTATTACCAGTTCGGCAACAGCAAAAAACAATGCAGCATATTTGGCAACCTCATTTTTTAATAAGGCAACAATAATTGCGGCAACTATTGGTAAAAAAATTAATATACTAACGGTCATGTTATATTGTAAACGCTTATCGTTTATTTAGTTAATCCAAATATGCTATACGCTAATACAGCAATAATACCCAGCACCATTACAAATATGTAGAAACCCACATTACCGGTTTGCAGTAAGCGCAAGCCTTTGCTGGTTTCAATAGTACCTTTACCCAGTCCGTTCACCAAACCATCAATACCCAGGCGCTCCACCACGTTGTAAAAAAACGTGGACAGAAAATCCAAAGGTTTACGGATCAGCAGGTCATACAATTCATCGATATAAAATTTATGGTATGATATACTGGTTAATGCAGGGCGTTCCTCACCATCGGCCACCGGAACACTACCATTTTTAGCATATTTAATATAAGCATATATCAAAGCTACCAGGGCAACACCTACCGAAAAAGCCATCAGTATATACTCGGTACTTGCCAGTAAATGATGTTCGCCCATAATGGCATTTGATTTTTCGAACACTGGTGCCAGGAAATGCTCCAGTTCATGATGACCGCCTAAAACTTCAGGTACACCAACGAAGCCACCTACTATAGAAAGTATAGCCAACACAATAAGCGGAATGGTCATACTTGCCGGCGACTCATGTACGTGGTGCTCCTGCTCATGTGTACCGCGGAACTTACCGTAAAAAGTAAGGTACAACATCCTGAACATATAGAAGGATGTAAGCATGGCCGTAAATACGCCTATTACATAGAAGGTAGTGCTATGCGCGTAGGCATGAGCCAAAATTTCGTCTTTTGAAAAGAAACCCGAGAATGGGGGGATCCCTGATATGGCAATGGTACCTATCAGCATGGTTACAAAGGTTACTTTAATTTTTCCTTTTAAACCACCCATTTTGCGCATATCCTGTTCGCCGCCCATCGCGTGGATCACAGAACCTGCACCCAGGAATAATAAGGCTTTAAAGAAAGCATGGGTTAATACGTGGAAAAAAGCGCCGGTATAAGCACCTACGCCCAAACCTAAAAACATATATCCCAATTGCGATACAGTTGAATAAGCCAATACCTTTTTAATATCGGTTTGTGTTAAGGCTATCAGCGCAGCAAACAACGCGGTTGCCAAACCTACTATCGCAACAATCTCCATCGTATCAGGCGATAATGTATAGAATATATTAGAGCGGGCTATCATGTAGATACCGGCTGTAACCATCGTAGCAGCGTGTATCAGTGCCGATACCGGTGTTGGACCGGCCATGGCATCGGGCAGCCAGGTAAACAATGGTAACTGTGCCGATTTACCAACCGCGCCTATAAACAGCAATATAGTGATGGTAAAAAATGGGGCCGAACCCACTTTCATTGTGGCTGCTTTAGGGAATATGGTGGCAAACTCTATACTGCCAAAAGCATATATGATCAGGAACACACCTAATAAAAAGCCCAGGTCTCCAATACGGTTCATGATAAAGGCCTTCTTAGCAGCATCGGCATAACTTGGATTGGTATACCAGAAACCGATAAGCAGGTATGAGCATAAACCTACACCCTCCCAGCCAATAAACATGATCAGGTAGTTTGACCCCATTACCAGCAGCAACATGAAGAACACAAACAGGTTGAGGTAGGCAAAGAACTTACCAAAGCCTTTATCGTCATGCATGTAACCTACTGAGTACAAATGGATCAGGAAACCAACGCCCGTAATAATGAGCAGCATAATGGAACTGAGCTGATCAACCAGGAATGCGAATGGTATTTTTAGCGCGCCAACCGAGAACCAGTTGAAATAAGTAACGTTAACAGGTGCCCCTGTTGATTTGATCTGAAAGAAAACGGCCAGACTTAAACCAAAAGATACCAGCACCAGTAAACTGCCAATAAAGCCAATTACGTTTTTTGATAATGAATTGCGGCCAAGTCCGTTAATAATAAAACCGGCTAACGGTAATATGGGAATAAGCCAGATGTATTGATTCATATTTTATGTTATACGTTGTACGTGTTGCGTTATACGTTTTTATGTTTATCATTAAACCATTGCTTGCAGTTTGATCAGCCTCGCAATGACGCGTTTTATTTTGTTTAAACTCTCCCCCTTCAGGGGGCCGGGAGGCTTACCATTTCAGCCTGTTCAGCACATTGATATCAACCGAATTTGTATTCCGGTATATCATCACAATAATGGCCAGCCCTACTGCAACTTCGGCAGCAGCCAGCGCCATAATAAAGAAAACGAAAACTTGCCCGGTTGCATCGCCTCTGTAAACTGAGAATGCAGTAAGCAACAGGTTAACCGCGTTAAGCATCAGCTCAACCGACATAAAAATCACGATGGCATTACGACGGATCAATACGCCTATTACGCCTATCGAAAAAATGATGGTGCTTAATAATATGTAATGATTAAGCGGTACCGACTGGATTATATTATTCATTACGCAGCTTTAGGGTCTTTTGTAGCCAATAGAACCGCGCCCACCATTGCTGATAAAAGCAATACTGACGATACTTCAAATGGCAGTAAAAATTCATTAAACAATACTTTACCTAAGTTTTTCACGAGGCCCAGGTCAGGGTTTTTCAGCACAACCGGGTCAGATATACCCATTGATTTTAACGAGGCAACCAGGGCCACTATTAAAATACCACCACCTACTACACCGGCAAATTTCACCATAAATGGTTTTACAGGTTCACTTTCCTTGTTCAGGTTAATGAGCATCAGCGTGTACAGGAACAATACCAGTATGGCGCCCATGTATACTATAAAATTAACTATCGCCAAAAACTGGGCGTTCATTAAAATATAATGAATGGTGAATGTAAAAAAGGTAAGTATCAGATAAAGGATACTATGTACCGGGTTTTTGGCCGAGATAACCAGTATCGAAAAGAATATGGACAAAAACGCGATGAAGTAAAATGTACTCATGTTTATATTTACAAAATACCCTTTCCCATTAAAGTTTGGGCAAAGGTATAAAACTTCTTTATTGATTTAAGGGCGCCTCTACTAATTTGTCTTTACCGTAAATAAAATCCTTCCGCAAATAATCGGCAGGCACAATATCACCGTCAAGATAAATTGCTTCTTTAGGGCATGCTTCTTCGCACAAACCGCAAAAAATGCAGCGCAGCATGTTTATTTCGTAAACGGCGGCGTATTTTTCTTCGCGATATAAATTTTCTTCACCCGGCTGGCGTTCAGCTGCCGTCATGGTGATGGCTTCGGCCGGGCATGAGAGGGCGCACAGTCCGCAGGCAGTGCAGCGTTCACGGCCATCCTCATCACGTTTCAATGAATGCATACCACGAAAATTCTCTGAAAATTCGCGTTTTTCTTCAGGGTAACTGATAGTTACCGGTTTCCTGAAAAAGTGCTTCATGGTGGTAATAAGGCCGCCTGCAATAGCAGGCAGATAAGCGCGCTCTAAAAAATTGAGCGGCTTAATTTCCAATACTTTGCGTTTATTACTTAATGATTCCATTTTAGTTAAACTCCAATCTATTTTAAAAAAGTAATAACAAGTCCGGTCAGTACAATATTGGCAATAGCCAATGGTATTAATATTTTCCAACCCAGATCCATTAACTGATCGTAACGGAAACGGGGGATGGTCCATCTCACCCACATAAAAAAGAAGATGAAAGAAACTATTTTTATGAAGAATACCACCACACCAATAAGCGGCCCAATAGCCTGCCCGGTATGCGCCAATACCCAATCCATACCTGGATAGTTATATCCACCCCAGTACAAGGTAGCCATTACTGCCGATGATATGAACATGTTGATATACTCAGCAAAAAGGTAAAAACCCAGCTTCATTGATGAATACTCCGTATGGTAACCACCTACCAGCTCGGTTTCACACTCAGGTAAATCGAATGGTGTACGGTTGGTTTCGGCAAATGCGCATACTATAAATAATATAAACCCAAATGGCTGATAGATAACATTCCAATGCCAGCCATGCTGCTGTTCAGCAATTTCGCGCAGGCTTAAAGTGCCGGTAACCATTAATAAAGCTATGATGGATAAACCCATCGAAATTTCGTAGCTGATATTTTGTGATGCCGCGCGGATGGCGCCTAACAATGAATATTTATTGTTTGATGCCCAGCCACCTATCATTACACCATATACACCTAATGATACAACACCAAAAATGTACAGTACCCCAACGTTAATATCAGTTACTTGCAAGTCGATACTATGACCGCCAATAATCATTTTTTGTCCCCATGGAATAACTGCCGAACCTATACAGGCCGTAAGTATGGCCAATGACGGACCAACTATAAATAGAAATGGTGTCGCGTTAGTAGGAATGATCTCTTCTTTCATGAACATTTTACCACCATCGGCCAGGGGTTGTAAAATACCCCACGGACCGGCACGGTTAGGGCCAATCCTGTCCTGGAAAAATGCGGCAACCTTGCGCTCAGCATAAGTTGAGTACATGGCCATAACAAGGCTGATAACGAAAATGATCAATATCAGGCCAATTTTAATTAATATATCTGCAGTTGATCCCATTATAAGCGTGTGTCTCTTTCAAATTGTTCTTTATTCGCTTCCATCAGCACCGGGTTGGTTTTAACCACCGGCAGCGGTGTAAATTCGTAATGATTTGAGCTGATAACCGATTTATGCGATACCTTGCGCGGGCCTTCAATTACCCAGTCGGCTGTTTTCTTTTTGTCGAAACGGCAAGTATTGCAAATAAACTCTTCAACCTCACCATAAACATCCTTGCGTCCGGTTACCCTGATCACGTCTTCGCCTTTGTACCATAAAGTGGTTTTGCCACAGCACTTATCGCAATCGCGGTGTGCTTCAACCGGTTTGGTGAACCATACACGATTTTTAAAGCGGAAAGTTTTATCTGTTAAGGCGCCTACCGGGCAAACATCAATAATGTTACCTGAAAAATCATTATCAACAGCTTTGCTGATATAGGTTGATATTTCAGAATGATCGCCCCTGTTCAGGATACCATGTAAACGAGTATTGGTGATCTGATCGGCAGTGAATACGCAGCGGTAGCAAAGGATACAACGCGTCATATGCAGTTGTATCTTATCGCCAATATCAATTTTCTCGAACGTGCGGCGGTCAAACTCATAACGGGTTTTAGCGGCGCCATGTTCAAAGCCTAAGTCTTGCAGGTGGCATTCGCCAGCCTGATCACACACCGGGCAATCAAGCGGGTGATTAAGCAATAACATTTCAACCACGCCTTTACGGGCCTCAACAACTTCGGGTGAGGTAATATTTTGCACTTCCATGCCATCCATTACCGTAGTACGGCATGATGCAACCAGTTTAGGCATGGGGCGTGGGTCTTTTTCAGAGCCCTTGCTTACCTTAACCAAACAGGTACGGCATTTACCACCACTGCCTTCCAGCTTGGAGTAATAGCACATAGCAGGCGGAACAATATCGCCACCTATCTGCCTCGCGGCATTCAGGATGGTTGTCCCTGGTTCTACTTCAACGGGTATCCCGTCTATTGTTACTTTCATTAAGTCAAAATTAAAAATTCTGATTCTTTATTTTATTTCTTCAACTCGTCATTGCGAGGTACGAAGCAATCTCTATGCTACACAGAGCGGCTCTGTAAATCGGGGATTGCTTCGTACCTCGCAATGACGCGTGGTTTTAAGCTGTTTCTTTTACATCCAACGGATCTGCATAATGCGCCAATCCGTAATTTCTCGAAATTGCTTCACTGGCATTTGTTACGTGCCACTCAAATTCATCCCTAAAATGGCGAATGGCGCTGGCCACCGGCCATGCTGCCGCGTCACCCAGCGGACAAATTGTATTTCCTTCAATTTTTTTAGATACATCAACCAACAAGTCCATGTCGCTCATTTTGCCATGACCGTACTCTAAACGGTGTAACACTTTTTCCATCCATCCGGTACCTTCACGGCATGGCGAACATTGTCCGCAGCTTTCGTGGTGATAAAAACGGGCAAAATTCCAAGTATTACGCACAATACAGGCATCCTCATCATAAGCAATAAATCCACCCGAACCCATCATGGTACCGCTCACAAAACCACCATCGCTTAATGATTCATAGCTCATCAGGCGGGGTTCGTTGTTAATGGTTTTCAGAATCAGGTTAGCTGGCAAAATAGGCACTGACGAACCACCGGCAACAACTGCTTTTAAGCGTTTGCCATTGGCAATACCGCCGCAATATTCGTCAGAGTATATAAATTCTTCAACCGGTAAGCCCAGGTCAATTTCATAAACACCAGGTTTTTTAAGGTTACCACCAGCCGAGATCAGCTTGGTACCTGTGCTGCGGCCAATTCCAAGTTTGGCATATTCATCGCCACCCTCATTTACAATTGGCACTACTGCCGCAATTGACTCCACGTTGTTCACTACCGTTGGGCGGCCATACAACCCGGCAATAGCCGGAAATGGCGGTTTTATACGCGGGTTACCACGTTTACCTTCTAACGACTCTAACAAAGCGGTTTCTTCACCGCAAATGTATGCACCGCCACCTGGCTGTACATAAAGTTCAAGATCGTAACCGGAGCCTAATATATTTTTACCTAAAAAGCCTTTCGCTTTTGCTTCGGCAATAGCTTTTTCCAGGATCCTGATCTGCGGCATCATTTCACCGCGTACATATATGTATGAGGTATTGGCGCCCAATGCAAAGCTCGATACGATCATCCCCTCAATTAACAGGTGAGGGATATAGGTCATCAGGTAACGGTCTTTAAAAGTACCGGGTTCTGATTCATCGGCGTTGCAAACCAGGTAACGGGGTACTCCTTCTGGCTTAGCCAAAAAGCTCCACTTCATTCCGGTTGGGAAACCGGCGCCACCACGGCCACGTAAGCCCGACTTCTTCACCTCCTCAACCACTTCCTCGGGCGACATGGTTTTTATAGCTTTTTCAACAGCCGCGTAACCACCCTTTGAGCGGTAAACATCAAATGTATTGATGCCTGGTACGTTTATATGTTCTAATAATAATTTACGTCCCATAGCTTAATAGATCTTTTTAGTAAGCTTGTAATAATTTGCATGCCTTATAAAGCAGCCCGTAAAGGCCGAAATAATTAACAGCATTAATGGCATAATTGCTTTATTAAAACCATCGCTCGCATAGGTTAACAATATTATGCCAATAACAAGGAGCAAATCAGTGATAATTAATTTTTTCCTGTTCATTTAATTACTTCCTTTCGCTTTTAAATCACCGATCAACTTATCTACCGAATCGTTAGTTAAATTTTCGTAAAAAGTATATTCAGGGCCAATTTGTAAAACCGGACCATAGCCGCATGCAGCAAGGCATTCTACACCGCGCCAGCTAAACAGGCCATCGGCAGTAACTTCACCTTCTTTTACACCCAGCTTTTGTTCAATGTGATCCATGATCTTTTCGGCACCTACCAGGCAGCAACCGCTGGTACGGCAAACCTCCAGTACATATTTACCCTGCGGGCGTAAAAAGTACATGGTATAAAATGAAGCCACTTCATAAACCTCGATCGGCAGTATATCCAAATATGCCGCTACCTTATCCATTGCAGGTACGCTT